>JAAZAI010000157.1 GCA_012514445.1 Lentisphaerota bacterium | reverse complement strand
TGGAGTTCGGCCTGCGCCGGTCGGGGGTGTTTGATTACGCATACTTCGTCAACAACTTCGGCTGGTTCCTCGGCGGCAAGATCGTCGCCAACGGGGAAGTCCGCTCCAACGGCGACTTCGTCGTGGACAACCTCAGCTACGTCAACGGGCATGTGCTTGCCGCGCCGAACGAGGAGAATGGCGCCACAGGCCGCGCCTTCGTGGACGGCGGCGGCACGCCGCGGCACATGACGATCGCGGACTACTGGGACGACACCGGGGATCGGGTGCGTCCCAGCAATCCCCCTGGAGAAGACCCCGATGTGGACTACCCGATGGGGTATGCGGGGGAATCCATTCTCTACTCCTACCAGGATCCGCTCGAAATGCCCTTCCTGGGCGACCTGCAGCTCTACAAGGATCTGGCCGCCGCGCACGGCGGCACCGTCTCCCAGGCAGGGGAGACGCTCGTCGACGCCGTGTTCGACGGCACCGGGCCCTCGGACGTTGAGAACGCGCCGGACAAGGGCTGCATCACGCTCTTCGGCACCAAGCAGAACCCGATCGTCATCGACGGCCCCGTCGTCGTCGAGCGCGACGTCGTCATCTCCGGCTACGTCACCGGGCAGGGCACCATCTACGCCGGCCGCAACGTCCACATCATCGGCGACGTGACCTACGTGAACCCGCCCGCATGGGAGAAGCCAAACGACGATCCCGACGCCGCGATCGAGGAGAACCGCGCCTGCGATCTGCTCGGCCTCGTGGCCAAGGGCAACATCGTGCTCGGCAACCCCCAGAATTCCAGCTGGCTCAATGACGTCACCCCCTACATGAAGCCGCCCTTCGTCAAGCCCTACGCCTGCGATCCGACGGACGCCTCAATCGGCTACCCCACCGTCTTCAACGGGAACTACACCGCCCAGGACGGCCTGCAGAGAGTCGTCTCCGTCACCTCCCGGCGCGAGAAGATCGACGGCAAGCAGGTCATCGTGAAAACCGCCACTACCGAGCCCTCCCGCTACTACAAAAGCCTCGTCCAGGACTCCATCCTCCAGGGCCAGTACTCGTACACCATCACAAAGGTGGACGCCGTGCTCTACAACAACCACGGCATCATCGGCAAAGTCGGGAACTGCGACTTCAACGGCTCCATCGTCTGCCGGGACGATGCGCTCATCTACCAGGCGCATCTCGACATCAACTGGGACATCCGGCTGGGCTCGCGCAGCCTCGACGCGATGGATCTCTTCATCTTCCTGCCCGTCGTCGTCGGCGATCCCTCGGTCGTCGGCTGGAAGGAGGTCTACCCGTGAGCGCGAGTCGTCTCGCCCTCGTCCTCGTCTGCGCGCTGCTCGCCGGCGGCGCGGCGGCCGCCGTTCCGGAGTCCGCCTCCAGCGCGCTGACGATCAGCGCACGCGACGACGGCCCCGGCCGGAACGCGCAGGAGGACGACGCGGAGGCCTTGCGGATCCGCCGCGAAGAGGCCTACCGCAACACCCGGCGCATGCGCCAGCTCCCGCCCGAGGTCATCACGGCCATGGTGAGGGGAACGGTCGAATTCGACGACCTGAGCTTCAACGATGACGACACCGTGGTCGACGACGACGCGGTTCGCGCGCTGAAGGCCGCCGCCGCTCCCCCCCGCCGCGCGCCTGCGCATCCGGCGATTCGTCTCGGCGCCCTGGGCTTCGCACTGCTGCTCCTCGTCGGCGGCATTCTGCTCAAGCGCCAGACCGCCGGCTCGCAAGCCCGTCGTTGACCGCGTCTTCGGACCGCATGCGTCGTCGGAGACTGCAGATCGCGGCACGACCGGGGACCCGGGACACGGGAGTGGATCGCAACCGCCGTGAATCCCGCGTCTCGGCCGCGCCTCATCGCAGGGCTTCGCGCAGCTTGCGGGCGAGGGCCTGGCGGGTAAACGGCTTCTGGATGAAGTGGACGCCTTCGGACATGACGCCCTGCGCGGCGACTTCGACCCCCGAGTAGCCCGACATGAAGAGAAACTTCGCGGAGGGCAGGACCCGCGCGATCCGGCGGGAGACTTCACCGCCGGAGACCTCCGGCATCACCACGTCGGAAAACACGAGGTCGATTTCCGCGCCCTGCTCCGTGGCAATCTGCACCGCCTCCTCGCTGGACGCCGTGGACAACACGCGATACCCGAGCCCTTCGAGCAGGCGGGAGACCATCGCGAGCAGGGGCGGCTCGTCCTCGACGAGCAACACCGTCTCGCCCTGCGCCCGAGGCACCTCCTCCGAGCCGGGAGGCCGCTCGCCGACGGTTGTCGCGTGGTGACGGGGGATGTAGACTTCAAAGGTCGTTCCCTTGCCAACGGAGGACTCGACCTTGACGAAGCCCGCGTTCTGCTTGGCGATTCCGTAGACGGTGGACAACCCCAACCCCGTTCCTCGCCCCAGGGGCTTGGTCGTGAAGAAAGGTTCGAAAATCTGCGCGACCGTCGCGCGATCCATGCCGCATCCGGTGTCGCTGACGGACAGGACGACGTAATCGCCGGGGACCATTTCCGAGGATCGCCTGCAAGCGGCCTCGTCGAGGGAAACCGTCCCGGTCGCGACCGTGACCGTCCCGGGACCCGCTATCGCGTCGCGCGCGTTGACGCAGAGATTCGCGAGGATCTGGTCGATCTGGGAGGGATCCATGTTGACCGTTGCCGCTGCCGCGCAGGGCTTCCACACGAGATCGATTTCCTCGCCGATGAGCCGGCGCAGCATTTTCAGGAGGCTGGCGACGGTTTCGTTGAGGTCCAGCGCCCTCGGCTCGATGGGCTGGCGCCTCGCAAAGGCCAGCAATTGACGCGTCAACTCCGCGGACCGCTGGGCCGCCGTTTGGATGGCGTTGAGGTTCTCCTGCAGCGGATGCCCAAGACAGACCTCGGCCAACGCCAGTTCGGCATGGCCTAGGATGACCCCGAGCATGTTGTTGAAGTCATGCGCGACGCCGCCCGCCAGGCGCCCCACCGACTCCATCTTCTGGGCATGGATGAGCTGGACGCGAAGCTTGTTCCGGTCAGATTCGGAATGCTTGCGCTCCGTGACGTCCTGGATCGTCCCCACGCGCCGCAGAGGGCTGCCGTCGCTGGCAGAGACCGTGCGCCCGAGAACGGACACCCACCTCTCCCGGCCCTCTGGAGTCGAGAGGCAGACTTCGAAGCCCCAGGGCGCCACGCCTCCGCCGCGCCCCTCCCCTGCCGGAGGCGACTGGTCGAGAAGCTCCGAATAGGCAATGATGGACTCGGCGACCTCGTCGCAAAACAATCCTTCGGCGCTGCCGAACCAGCGGAACGCATGTGTCGGCAGATCCAACTCCCAACGCCAGAGCCGGGCGATGGCCTGCGCCTCGCGAAGTTGCTCTCCGGCGGCGTTCAAATCGGCGGTGCGGCGGCTGACAAGCCATTCCAGATCGGCATGGCGGTTGAGCAGAAACGCCAAGATGACGGCCAGCAGAGCGGACACGAGAAGCCCCGCCACCAGGACCAGCAGACCGGACCGGCGCGGATGGGCGGCCAGCCAGCCGGCATCGGGCGCGAAATCCATCACGTACGCCTGGCCGAACCGGAAGATCGGCACCGATTCCAGCAACCCACGGCGTTGCGCTTCGGCGAAAATCGCTTCGGCTTCGTCGGAGGAGCTCGCGACTTGACGCGGCTCGGCGGCCGTGAGTGCCTGCAGCCGAACCGCCACGCCCTTCGCGCCGCCGGTCATGTGAAGCAGCTCTAGAGGATCGACGAGAAAAGCCGCCAGTCCTCGCTGGCGTGGACCCGCAACCGACTGAAAGATGAAGATCCCATCCCCCGCCGGACCGGCGATGTCGGACGACGGCGGCTCCGAGCCGATGGACTGCCCGGTCTCCTGCGCAGCCAGGATCGCCTTGTGAAGCCGCGGCTCCGCAGAAAAGTCAAAGACCTCAAAGGAATCTCTCACGGACTCGGGTTCGGCATAGAGGGAGAAAAAACGGGCCTGGCCCCTAAAAGAGGGGAGCTTGCGGAGTGTCTTTGGATTCCGGTATACTCCGGAGCATGGAAACGGATGATTTCTTCGAGCTGGCGGCCGATGACGGGGTGCCGACAGGGCGGCAGCCGCTCGCGGCGCGCATGCGCCCGCGGACGATGGACGACATTGTCGGCCAAGCGCACATCATCGGCCCGGGCAAGCTGCTGCGCCGCGTGATCGATGCCGACCGGCTCTCTAGCATCATCCTCTACGGCCCTCCCGGCTGCGGCAAGACCTCCATCGCCGAGGTCATCGCCCGCACCACCCGCCGCCACTTCCAGCGCGCCAGCGGCGTGCTGTCCAACGTCGCCACGCTGCGCACCATCCTCGAAACCGCGCGAAAAATGGCCGGCGGCCGCGGGACCATCCTCTTCATCGACGAGATCCACCGCTTCAACAAGGCCCAGCAGGACGTCCTGCTGCCCTACGTCGAGGACGGCAGCATCACGCTCATCGGCGCAACGACGCACAATCCGCAGATGTTCGTCAACACCCCGCTCACCTCGCGCTCGCTCGTCTTCGAGCTCAAGCCCGTGGCGGAGTCCGACATCCTCGCCCTGCTCCGCCGCGCACTCGCGGACGCCGAGCACGGCCTCGGCGGCCTGGACGTCCGCGCCGAAGACGAGGCGCTCGCCCACATCGCGATGATCTGCGAGGGGGACGCGCGCAAGGCGCTCAACGCTCTCGAGGTGGCCGCGCTGAGCACTCCGGCCGCCGAAGACGGGCTCCGCCACATCACCGCCCAGGTCGCGCAGGAATGCGTCCAGCGCAAAATCCTCGACTACGACCGCGACGAGGAGGGGCACTACAACACCATCTCGGCCTACATCAAGTCGATCCGCGGCTCCGATCCCCACGCCGCCATCTACTGGCTCGCCAAGATGCTCGTCGCCGGCGAGGATCCGCGCTTCATCGCGCGCCGCCTCGTCATCAGCGCCTCGGAGGACATCGGCAACGCCGATCCGCGCGCGCTCTCGATCGCCGTGGCCGCGATGCAGGCCGTCGAGTTCATCGGCATGCCCGAGGCGCGTCTCACGCTCGCCCAGGCCACCACCTACCTCGCGACGGCCCCGAAGAGCAACGCCTCCTACCTCGCCGTCGGGGAGGCCGAGGCGGACATCAACGTCGGCCGTGTGATGGAAGTGCCCGAGCACCTCCGCAACGTCCACGTAAAGGCCGTGGACAAGGATCTGGGCGAAGGCTACAAATACCCGCACGACTTCGAAGGCCACCACGTCGCCCAGGACTACATCCCGGTCTCGAAAATCTACTACAAGCCCACGAACCAGGGCTACGAAGAGACCATCGCCAAGCGCATGACCGCCTGGCGCGAGAGCGCGAAGCGATACCTCAGATCAGCGGGATCTTCCGACGGCGCCCCATGATGGCGAAGCTCACGACCAAGGCGGCGAGCAGCGCCGCCGGCACGGCGATCCAGAGCGGCTCGCGGGCCAGCGCGATCTGGTAGTGGAGCGTGGCCACCGACCACCCGAGCACGGTGAGATAGACCATCATCACCACGCCATAGAAGTTGCCCAGCTCCCGGAACGCCGCGCCCATCGCCGCAAGGCACGGCACGTAGAGCAGGATGAAGAGCAGGTAGGCGAACGCCTGATGCCGCCCGTGGGGGAACGCCGCGCGCATGTTCGCGAAGACGGAGGTCTCCGTTCCGACGGCCTCCGCCACCGCCACCTCGTCGCCCGAGACGTCGCGGAAGCCAAGCGGATCCAGCAACGCGCCGGCGATGCCGGCGAGGCCCTCCGGGATCGTCGCGAACGCGGCGCGCACCCCGCGCCAGAGGCTGTAGGGCTCGGCCGGATCCGCCGCGACGTCCGCGTTCTGGCCGTAGAGGCTGGTCATCGTGCCGATGACCGCCTCCTTCGCGAAGAGGCCGCTGAAGATCGCCACCGTCGCAGGCCAGTTGTCCTTCTCGACGCCCATGGGTTCGAACACCGGCGTGAACGCGGTGCCCACGGCGGCGAGGACGGACTTGTCGCTGTCGTCGTTTCCGATCGAGCCGTCCGTGCCGATCGTGTTGAGTACGCCGAGGACGAGCACCATGGGCACGATGACCTGTCCTGCTCGGAAGATGAAGACCTTCAGGCGGTCCCAGGAGTGCAGGAGGATGTGCTTGAGGCGGGGCAAATGGTACGGCGGCAGCTCCATGATGAAGTGCGAGGGCGCTCCGCGGAAGAGCGTCTTCTTGAGCAGCAGCCCGGTGAGAACGCCGAGGACCATGCCCGCGAGATAGATCAGGAAGACGAGCTTGCCGGGACTGTCGGCGAAGAAGGCGGCGCCGAAGACGACGTAAACCGGCAGCTTCGCGCCGCAGGACATGAAGGGGGTCATGAAGATCGTCAGGAAGCGGTCGCGCTTGCTCGCGAGCGCGCGCGTGGCCATGATCGCGGGCACGGAGCAGCCGAAGCCGACGAGCAGCGGCACGAACGACTTGCCGGGCAGCCCCAGCCAGCGCATGAAGCGGTCCATCACGAACGCCGCGCGCGCCATGTAGCCCGAGTCCTCCAGGATCGCCAGGCAGAAGAACATCAGGAAGATCGGCGGCAGGAACGTGGCCATCGTCTGCAGCCCCGCGCCCAGCCCGCTGGCCACGAGCGCGACGAGGAACGGCGGCGCCCCCGCGCGCGTCATCAGCGCCGCCGGGCCGTCGACGAAGAGCGTGGCGCCGAGGATGTCGAAGAAGGCGATGAAGGCGCCGCCCACCACCTGCGTGATCCAGAACACGACGTACATCACGAGCAGGAAGAACGGGACGCCGAGCCAGCGGTTGAGGATGACGCGGTCGGCCTTCTGCGTGAAATGCTCCTCCACCGGCGCCTTCTGCACCACGTCGTGGCAGAGTCCCTGGATCACGCCGTAGCGGGCGTTGGCGAGCGATTCGTCCGGAAACTCTTTCAGCACGCCCGTGATGCGGGCGCAGGCGTGTTCGACGAGCTCCTCCGACGCGGCGCCCGTGGCGGCGGCGCGCGCCCTCATCTCGGGGTCGCCTTCGAGCAGGCGCGCGGCGACCCAGCGCGCCGGTGCGCACATCGCCTCCGCGATCGGCGCGCAGGCGGGCGCCAGAGCGGCGATCTCGCGCTCGACTTCATCGGGATAGGCGATCTTGAGCTTCGAGCAGGCGGGGCTTTGCACCGCCGCGCCGATGGCCTTGACCAGCGCGCGGCGATCCTCTGGATCTGAGACGTTCACGCCCACGACCGGGCTGCCGAGGTGCGCCTGCAGATGCGCGAGGTCGATGCGGATGCCGCGGTCCTTCACGAGATCCATCATCGTCACGACATGGAGCATCGGCACGCCCAGCTCGGCGAGCAGCAGCGTCAGGTACAGGTTGCGCTCAAGGTTCGTGCCGTCGATCACGTTGACGAGCAGATCCGCCTCGTCGCCCAGCACGTACTCCACCGCGACCCGCTCGTCCTCGCTGCCCGGGATGAGCGAATAGATGCCGGGCAGGTCGACCACCTCGACGTCGACGCCGCCGCTGAGCCGCAGCGTCCCCTCCTTGCGCTCGACCGTCACGCCCGGCCAGTTGCCGATGTGCTGCTTCGATCCGGTCAGCGCGTTGAAGACCGTCGTCTTGCCGCAATTCGGGTTGCCGACGAGTCCGATTCTGAATTTCGCATTTTCCGGATTCATCGCGCGCATTCCTCTAGACGGGGACCACTTCCACGACGGACGCCTCCGACCGGCGCAGCGAGAGGTGGAAGCCTCTCACGCTGATCTCGACGGGATCGCCGAGCGGCGCGAGGTTCACCACCTCGACGACGACGCCCCGCGTGATGCCGAGCGCGAGCAGACGGGCGCGGTAGGCGGGGTTGCCCTGGGCGTAGCCCACCACCCGTGCCTTCATGCCCTTGGGAAGACTGCTCAACGATGTTTTTGCGCTCATGTCTCGACCCTCTCTCACGTCGGAAAATGGGCGCAAACTATAGAATCCTTCGTGCAGCCTGTCAACAAATAAATTAGTCCAGTATAACTTTTCCGAGAGCCGCATGCAGTGGCAATACCTCTTTTCGTGTACTCTTTTGTTTCGTGGCTATGAATTTCATTCCCGCGAATCTCCGCGAAGGGAAGGCATTTTTCCCGGGCTGCGCCCGTCGTTA
>JAAZAI010000156.1 GCA_012514445.1 Lentisphaerota bacterium | reverse complement strand
TGGCGTCGGGGCGCGAGAGGCAGAGGACGTCGTTGTTGCCCTTCTGGGGCGGGGCGTCGGGGATGCCGGGGCCGTGGAAGTCGGACTCCTGCAGCCCGAGGCGCTGGAGCATGGTACCCATAGCGCCGTCGAGGACGAGGACGCGGGAGGCGGCGAGCGAGTGGAGCGGATGTTCGGTCATGGGCGGAGGGAGATCAGCGGAAGCTGCGGTTGTAGGAATAGCGGGGATACGCGGAGACGCTCTGCTTGTAGGGCGAGGGCTCGCATTTTTCGAGGAGGTTCTGGGGGATTTCGCGGACGAAGCGCGAGGGCTCGCAGGGCATGGCGCCGCCGTCGTGCATGTAGCGCATGCGCGGCGTCATGATGTGGAGGCGCTCCTTGGCGCGCGTCACAGCCACGTAGAAGAGGCGGCGCTCCTCGGCGTCGTCCGCCTCCTCGGCGATCGATCGGCTGGAGGGGAACATGCCCTCGACGGCCCAGAGGATGATCACGACGGGCCATTCGAGGCCCTTGGCCTGGTGGACGGTGCTGAGCAGCACGCGCGGCTCGTTGCGGGCCTCCCCGCTGGCCTCGCGTTCGCCCTCGCGGTCCACGTTGGTCATCAGGGCGATGTCGGCGAGGAAATCGCGGATGTTGCCGCGGCTCTGGACTTCGGAGGCGAGTTCGCGCACGTCGTCGAGGCGGTCCTCCCAGTTTTCGAAATCCTTCTTCAGGTGGGATTCGTAGAAGCCGGAGATGAAGGCGTGGACCAGGGCGGAGACGGCTTCGGGCGAGGTGTCGGCCTTGTACGCGGCGATGGCCTCGCCGATGGGCCGCCACTGGACGCGTGCCTTTTCGGGGAGGAAGGCGAGGAGGTTCGCGCGCTGGTCGGCGTCTTCGGCCTGGAAGAGGCCGCCGAGCTTGTTCCAGACGCGCTCGACGGTGGCGGGCCCCATGCCGTTGAGGAGGCCGAGCACGCGGGCGAAGGCGAGGCTTTCGGCGGGGAATTCGCAGAGTCGCAGCAGCGCGATGACGTCCTTGGCGTGGGCCTGCTCGAAGAAGCCGATGCCGGAAGTGATTGCGTGGGGGATGCGGCCCTTGGCGAAGGCGATCTGCGCCTCGATGGAATGGAAGTGCGAGCGGTAGAGCACGGCGATGTCGCTGTAGGAGAAGCCCTCGGCCTTGGCGGCGCGGACGATCTCGAGCACGCGGTCGGTCTGCTCCCGGTCGGAGTAGACGCTGTACAGGAGCGGGCGGCGCGAATCCGAGGGGCGGGTGGGGCGGAGGGCCTTCTGGAACTGCTCGGGGTTGTGCTTGATGGACTCGTTGGCGACGGACAGGATTTCGGGGCGGCTGCGGTAGTTGCGCTCGAGCTTGACGATCCGGGCGTCGGGATGGCGCTTCGGAAACTGCATGATGTTCTGGTAGTCCGAGCCGCGCCAGGAGTAGATGCACTGGAAGTCGTCGCCGACGACGGAGAGGTTGTTGTGGCCGGCGGCGAGGATTTCGACGAAATCGGACTGCAGTGAATTCGTGTCCTGGTACTCGTCGACGAGCACGTGGCGGAAGCGCTCCTGGTAGTAGCGCCGGACGTCCTCGTGTTCGGCGAGCAAGGAGAGGCTCTTCACGAGCAGGTCGTCGAAGTCCATCGCGTGCATGTCGAACTTGCGGCGGTAGTAGGCGTTGGCGACTTTCATGACCTGGTCGGGCTCGGCCTCGATCCCTTCGCGCTTCGCCTCGAGGTAGTCGCCGAAGTCGATGCCGCGGTTGGCGGCGCCGCTGACGAGGCCCAGGACGACTTCCTTCTTGGGGAAGGTCTTGGCCGTGAAGCCCTCGGCCTTGATGCAGGCGCCCATGAGGGACTTCTGGTCGTCGGCGTCGAGGATGGTGAAGTCCGGCGGGTAGCCGATGCGCGGGCCGAACTTGCGCAGGATGCGGTTGCCGATGTGGTGGAACGTGCCGCCCCAGAGGCCCGAGGTGATGCCGGCGGCGACGTCTTCGGCGCGCAAGAGCATCTCTCGCGCGGCGCGGTTGGTGAAGGTGATGAGCATCAGCTCGGAGGGGGAGTAGCCGCGTTCGACGAGGTGGACCACGCGGTAGACGAGCGTGCGCGTCTTGCCGGTTCCGGCGGCGGCGAGAATGAGCAGCGGCCCGTCGGGGGCGGTCGCGGCTTCGAGTTGTTCGGGATTGAGGAGCGTGGAGAGATCAGTCATGGCAGGGGGGAGGGAAGAGGGGGGGGGCAGGGG
>JAAZAI010000155.1 GCA_012514445.1 Lentisphaerota bacterium | reverse complement strand
CTCAACGAGAACCCCACCTTCCGCCTCGTCCTCGGCATGTGCCCCACGCTGGCCACGACGACCTCGATCGAGAACGGCCTGGGCATGGGCGTCGCCACGATGTCGGTCCTTGTCGCCTCCAACGCGTTGATCGCCGCCATCCGCAAGCTCATCCCCGGGCAGGTGCGCATCCCCTGCTACATCGTCGTCATCGCCTCGCTCGTGACCGTCGTGGAGATGGTGATGAAGGCGTTCGTGCCGGCGCTCTACGAGAGCCTCGGCATCTTCATCCCGCTCATCGTGGTGAACTGCATCATCCTCGGCCGCGCCGAGGCGTTCGCGGCGAAGAACTCCGTGATCAACAGCGTCTTCGACGGGCTGGGCATGGGACTGGGCTTCACGCTCGCCCTGCTGCTGGTCTCGATGGTGCGCCAGATCATCGGCGGCGTGGCGGTTCTCTCCATTCTGCCGGCGGGCGGATTCATCGTCCTCGGCTGCCTGCTCGCCCTGATCAACGCGCTGACCCGCTACCGCGCGCTGCGCAAGGGCGCTCCCGAGCCCGGCCCGCTGCGCCTCGACTGCCGCCACTGCGTCGTCGGCTGCGGCCGCGAGGCGCTGGAGCGGTAGACGCGGCGTCCTCGCCGCGTCAGAGGGTTCAGGGTTCAGCGTTCGGGGTTCGTTTCTCCCTGAGGCTGAATGGCTATGCCATTCGAACGGGCGACGCGTCGTAGCCGCGTCGGTACTGCTAGTGTGGCGTGCAGCGGAGTACCAACCCGGCTACGACGGGTTGCCCGCAAGCGGCAAGACATTGCCGCCCTTTACAGCCGTGCGTGTCCTGCGGCCGAATGGCTGCGCCATTCGACAGGCGACGCGTCGGAGCTTGCCCGGATCTGGCTCGCAGGGACGGCTGCGCCCCAACTCGCCTCCGGGGCTTCTATCGCGCACGTCTCGGGTTATTCGGCGGCTTTCTTCGCCGGGCGTCCGGGCTTCGCCGATCGCTTCGGGGCGGCCTTGGCCTTCTCGGCGGGCTTGGCCTTGGTCTTCGGCTTCGCGGCGGGAGAGGCTTTTTTCGTGGAGGCTCGTGTCGTTTTCCTGGGGGCGCTCGGGTCGGCCTCGGGTTCGATAGCGGGGGAGGGTGCGGACTCCGCCACGGCGAGGGTGGCGGCGGTGTCGAAGTCGACGCCGAAGACGTTCGTGAGCTGCGATTCGTCGATCTCGGAGGCGACGCCCTCGGTGAGGGCGTCGACGACGCCGGCGGAGACGAGTTCGTTCTGGTCGACGCCGCGGAGCACGAAGAAGAGCGAGGGATCGGTGTCGAGGCGCGCGCCGATGCCGTAGAGCACGGCGGCGAGGTGCTTGCAGAGGCCCGCCCAGTCCGGGCAGGAGCAGTCCATCTCGATCTCGGACGGGGCCGGGAAGATCCCGTTTTCGTGGTCGCAGAGCAGCTCGAGCGTCTCCTTCGAGAGCTTGCCCTGGATGAGCGAGACGAGCGAGTCGATCTTGCCGAGGCAGCGCCGCTTGAGGGCCTCCCAGCGCGGTGGCGCGAGCGGGGCGATGGCGATCTTGATCTTGTACGGGGTTCGCGAGCTGCCGCAGACGAGGGCGGTCACTTCGCCCTTGGCGATCCGCAGGTCGATGACGGCGCCGCTGCGCACGTAGGAGCGGCCGCGGGGGAGGCGGTTCGAGTAGTCCTGGTAGGATTCGATGTTCCTGCACCACGCCTTGCCCCAGAAGGTGTCGGCGATGCGGCTCGTGGCGAGGACGACGGGGGAGAGCGCGGTCTTCCCCTTCGCGAGCTTGGCGGCGGTCGCGGCGGCCTTGGCCTTGCGTTCGGCGACGGAGACGTATTCGGGGAAGCGGGAGTAGCTGTCGTAGCGGTAGCGGCTGTAGCGTGACATGTCAGGTCTCCAGAGTGGCGAGGTCGAGTTTGACGAAGCGGATGAGTTCGTCGTTTGACATTTCGGTGAGGAGCTTTTCGGTGCCGTCGCCGAGCAGGGCGTCGGCGAGGTGCTGCTTGTCGGCGATGAGCGCGTCGATCTTCTCCTCGAGCGTGCCGCGGCAGACGAACTTGTGGATGAGCACGTTGCGTTTCTGGCCGATGCGGTAGGCGCGGTCGGAGGCCTGGTTCTCGACGGCGGGGTTCCACCAGCGGTCGAAGTGGACGACGTGGCTGGCGGCGGTGAGGTTGAGCCCGGTGCCGGCGGCCTTGAGCGAGAGCACGAAGAACGGCGGGCCGTCGTCGGCCTGGAAGTCCGCGACGAGGCCGGCGCGCTTTTTGACGGGCGTCCCGCCGTGGAGGATCAGTCCGGGGCGGCCGAAGCAGCGGGCGAGGTGGTCGTGCAGCGGATCGGTCATCTCGCGGAACTGGGTGAAGACGAGCAGCTTTTCCTGGCGCGCGGCGATAGGCTCGACGAGTTCGGCGAGGCGGTCGAACTTGCCGCTGGCGGCCGGGTCGAAGTCGCCGTTGCCGGTGTACTGGGCGGGGTGGTTGCAGATCTGCTTGAACTGCATCAGGTAGGCGAGGATGATCCCGCGGCGCTGGATGCCGTCCATCGTCTGGAGGTCGCGCTCGAGCGAGTCGACCGCCTTCTCGTAGAGCGCGGCCTGCGCCTTGGAGAGGTTGCACCAGGCCTGCATCTCGGTCTTGTCAGGGAGGTCGGCGATGATGGACTTGTCGGACTTGAGGCGGCGCAGGATGAACGGGCGCGTGAGGCGGCGCAGCGGCGCGTAGTTGCGGGAGCCGTCCTCGCCGGCGAGCGTCTTCTGGAATTCGGCGAAGGCCTTGGCGCTGCCGAGGAGTCCGGGGTTGGTGAAGTCGAAGAGGCTCCAGAGGTCCGAGAGGCGGTTCTCGACGGGCGTGCCGGTGAGGGCGATGCGGCGGGAACCGCGCAGGTGGCGGACGCCGCGGCTCTGGCGGGAGTTCGGGTTCTTGATCGCCTGGGCTTCGTCGACGATCACGGCGGGGAACTCGATCTCGGCGAGCGCGGGGGTGCGCACGACCATCCCGTAGGTGATCAGGGCGATGTCGTGGCCGGCGAGGAACGCCTTCGGGTCGCGGGCCATCGCGTCCATGTCCGCCTTGCCGAGAACGGAAGGATGGAGGGTGGCGAGCTTCAAGTCGGGCGTAAACCGCGCACTTTCGGCTCGCCAGTTGGCGAGCAGCGTGGCGGGCAGGACGAGCAGCGCGGGGAGGTCGGCGAGGAGACCGGCGCGCTTCCAGAGCGTGACGAGGGAGAGGATCTGCAGCGTCTTGCCGAGGCCCATGTCGTCCGCCAGGCACGGTCCCATGCCGAGGGCCGTGGTGCGCCAGAGGTACTTGACGCCGTCGAGCTGGTAGTGGCGGAGCGTGGCGCGCAGCGGGTCGGGGAGGTCGGGGAGGGCGATGTCGCCGGGGGCGAGGAGGTCGGCGAGCATGCGCTGGAGCTCCGGCCCGGGTTCGAAGCGGATGGCGTCGCCCGCGTCGGCGTCGTCGCCGCCGCCCGCGAAGCCCGTGTCGGCACCGGCGAGGAGGCGGAGGCCCTTGGCCATCGAGATACCCTCGGCGCGGGCGAGTTGCTGTGCGTCCTTCCACTGGGCGAGGACGGCGGCGATCTTCGCGGGATCGGCCACGACCCACTGGCCGCGGATGCGCACGAGGCCGCCGGCGGACTGGAGGAGTTCCTGTATTACGGATTCGGTGAGCGTGTCGCCGCCGATGGAGACGGAGACGGAGTAGTCGAGGAGCGCGCTGGTGCCGAGGCGGTTCTTGTTGTTCGTCTCGAGCGCGACGGTGACGGCGGCCTTCGGCGGACTGGCCTTCCAGAGGTTGGCGATGCGCACGAGGATGTTCGCGGCCTCGAAGGCGGGGATGTCCTGGAGGAAGCGGTAGGCCTGCGACGCGGACCACGCGGCGGGCTTGAAGATGGCGCGCGTCTCCCAGAGCTGGCGGACGAGATCGCTCGACTCGGCGGCCTTCTGGATGGGCGCGAGCAGGGCGTTGAGGGCGGGGCGGTTGTCGGCATGGGTCTTGAGCGCGGCGGCGAGCGGCAGGTGGCGCGGCCGATCGCCCTCGCCGAGGCGGTGGACGAAGCTGGCCATGAAGGCGAACGGGTGGGCGCCGTCGGGGTCGTTCTTGTTCTCGGCGAGGTGGAAGCTGATCTTGCCGACGTCCTTCCAGTTCGGGCCGAGGGAGCGGAGGAATTCCGTGGGCGAGCCACCGGCCGCCGCGCAAGCAGCCTCGATCGCCGCTTCGAGATCGAGGAGCAGCGACAGGAGGAAATCGGCGGTCAGGTATTCGCCGCCGGTCAGTGGCGGGGCTTCGAGGACCTTGAAGGCGAGTTCGCCGAGCGAAGGGCGGATGGTCTGGAACGTCTCGGCGAGGCTGCGCGAATCGGCGTCCCCGGCGGCGCAGAGGCGCGCGGCGCAGTCGCGGGCGAATCGGCGGAAATAGGCGATGGAGGGGCTCGGCGTTTCGTGGGCCGGGGCGGATTTGAGCAGGGAAAGCAGACCGGGGCCGTTGCCCTCGTCGAAGCGGCTGCCTTCCGTCTCCCGGAGCTTGAGGTGCGGCGTAATGAAGATGTCGTTCATGCGCGGCCTCCGGAACGCGTCAATGCGGAATCGCGATGTCCGCCACGCGCGCCATGCCGTGGCGGTGCATGTATTCGTATATCCCGGCGAGCACGCGCAGCGTCGTGGTGGGATCGATGAAGTTCGCCGTGCCCACGGCGACGGCCGTGGCGCCTGCGGCGAGCAGCTCGATCGCGTCCTCGGGCTCGGCGATGCCGCCCATGCCGATGATGGGGATGTCCACGGCCGCGGACGCCTCCCAGACGAGTTTCACGGCCACCGGATGGATGGCGGGGCCCGAGAGCCCCCCCGTGACGTTCGCGAGCACGGGCCGGCGCGCCTCGATGTCGATCGCCATCGCCGGCAGCGTGTTGCAGACGCTCAGCGCGTCGGATCCCGCGTCCGCCGCCGCCTTCGCGAAGACGCGGATGTCGGGGACGTTTGGGGCGAGCTTGGTGATGAGCGTGAGCGAGGTGGCGGCGCGCACGGCCGCGACGACGGAGGCCATCAGGTCGGGGTTTGTGCCGAACGACGCGCCGCCGCGCTTCACGTTCGGGCAGGAGACGTTGAGTTCGAGCGCCTCCACGCCCGCCACGCCGTCGAGCATGGCCGCCGCCTCGGCGTACGCCTCGACGGTGGTGCCCCAGATGTTGACGATCGCGGGCACGCCCTTCTCGCGCAAGTAGGGCAGGTACTCGTCGATGAAGCCGGGGATGCCCGGGCCTTGCAGGCCGATGGCGTTGAGCAGGCCGGCGCGGACCTCCGCGATGCGCGGCGTCGGGTTGCCGTCGCAGGGGTCGGTGCGCAGGCCCTTGACGGTGACGGCGCCGAGTTTCGCCACGTCGATGAGCTCGGCGTACTCGCGTCCGTAGCCGAAGGTCCCGGACGCGACGGTCACGGGGTTCTTCATCTTGAGGCGGCCGAGGGTGACGGAGAGATCGGGCGTCATGGCTTGAGCCCCTCCCAGAAGATCGTGCCGGAGGCGAACACGGGCCCGTCCTTGCAGACGCGCGCGTAGTAGGTCTGGATTTCGCCGGTCTCGGTGGTGCGCTTCATCTTCTGGATGCAGCCGAGGCAGGCGCCGGCGCCGCAGCCCATGCGGCGGTCTTGCGACAGCCAGGCCTTCATGCCCCAGAGCCCGGCGCGGCGGTCAACGGCGGCGAGCAGCGGTTCGGGCCCGCAGGAGAACATCTCCGCCGACGTGGCGGGGTGCTCACTCTGCCACGCGTCGAGGGCGGCGGTCACGAAGCCCCGCGTGCCGAGGGATCCGTCGTCCGTGCAGACGCGCGTCTCCCAGCCGCGAGCCTCGAAGTCGGCGACGAGGAGCACGTCGCGCGCCGTGCGTCCGCCGACGAAGAGCACGCCCTTGACGGGGGAGCGCTTCGCGAGGAAGAGCAGCGGCGCGACGCCGAAGCCGCCGGCCACGAGCAGCGGGACGGCCGCGGGCGACGGGATCGGGAAGCCGTGGCCCAGCGGCCCCATGATGTTGAGCACGTCGCCCGGCTTGAGCTGCGCCATGGCCGAGGTGCCGCGGCCCACCTGCTTGTAGAGGATGTCCAGCCGTCCGTCAGCCGCGTCGCAGATGCTGAAGGGGCGGCGCAGGGCGCCGGCTTCGAGGTTCGGCACGCGCAGATGGATGAACTGGCCCGGCTGCGCGGACGCGACGATCGCGGGCGCCTGCAGGGTCATCATCCGGTAGTCCGGGCCGACCGGCTCGTTGCTGAGTATGGGGGTGTCCGAGAGTTGCATGGGCTTTTTCTACGCCAAAACCGGGCACGCGGCGTGAGGCGCGCATGTCCGGTTCGTCTGGGAAGAGGCCGGCGCCCAAGAGGCTCCGGCGCGAATGCAGGCGCGGGCGCGCCCGTGCCTGCCTACTGGGCGGCGACCTTGGCGGCGGCCCGGGCGAGTTCGCGAACGACCTTCTTGGGGCGGACGACCTTCATGCGAACGTCGCGCGGGTTCATCTTGTCCGCGACTTCCTGCGGCACGCCGAGGGCGACAAGGCGTTTCTTCTGCACCTTTTGGCGGCGGGCCCGCTCGGCAACGCTCTTCTTGGGGCGGCGGACGTGCTTGTCCCGTTTGACGGCATCGTGGTTCTGTAGCGACATGGACTTTACTCCGGGTTCGGGTTCTGTTGAAAAAAAGAATGGGTCATCATCGCCTTTATGGACGAAAAAGTCAAGGCGTTTCAAGGGCTGCGCGCACTTGGGTTTTCAGCTTGTCACCTGCGGGCTTGATGATGTATCATCATCTGGGTTTTTTGTAATCGAACGGCTTCAAGGGCGCGCGACAGTTTCGCGCAGCCCGACAGGATGGCAACAATGGATACAAAGTCTCGGCAATTCAATCTGGCGATCGTCGGCCTCGGCGGCATGGGCAACTGGCACCGCGAGACGATCGAGCGCATCGACAACTTGCAGGTCTGCGGCTCGTTCGACATCAAGCCGGCCCGGCAGCAGTTCGCCAAGGACCACGGTCTCGTCCCCTACGAGAGCTTCGAGGCCGTCCTCGCCGATCCGAAGGTCGACATCGTCCTCTGCGCCACGCCGAACGACGTCCACCGCGAGATCGTCGTGCGCTCCCTGCAGGCCGGCAAGCACGTCGTCTGCGAAAAGCCCGTCACGCTCTCCTCCGCCGACCTGCAGGCGATGATCGACGCCTCGAAGCAGGCCGACCGGCTTTTCGTCGTCCATCAGAATCGTCGATGGGACGAGGACTTCCTCACGATGAAGAAGGTCTTCGACGAGGGGCTGCTCGGGGAGGTGTTTCGCATCGAATCGCGCGTCCACGGCTCCCGCGGCATTCCCGGCGACTGGCGCCAGGAAAAGCGGCACGGCGGCGGCATGATCCTTGACTGGGGGGTCCACACCCTCGATCAGATGCTGCTGCTCGTGCCCGGCAAGGTCAAGAAGGTCTACGCCTCGGTCACCCACATCACCAACGAACTCGTCGACGACGGCTTTTGCGCGGAACTGACGTTCGAGAGCGGACTCCGCGCCCTGCTCGAGGTCGGTACCAGCAACTTCGTCTCGCTTCCGCGCTGGTACATGCTCGGACGCGACGGTACCGCCGTCATCCACGACTGGAGCCTCAAGGGCGAGATGGTCCGCATCACCGACTGGAGCAAGAACGACGCCGTCCCCATCCGCACCGCCGCCGGTCTTACCAAGACCATGGCGCCCCGCACGAAGGACACGATCCACACGGAGCCGCTCCCGATCGTGAAAAGCGACATCCGCGACTTCTACCGCAACGTCATGGCGACGATCGAAGGCAAGGCCGAGATCGTCGTCAAGCTCGACCAAGTCATGCGCGTCATGAAGCTGATGGAGGCGATCTTCGCCTCCGCCGAACGCCAGCAGGTCGTCGACTTCGAGTAGGGGCGGGCCAGCAATTCGCAACAGGGCCGTCCCTGCTTAGCAGCGGCGTGCTCGGAGAGCCCGCCCTACCTCGTAGACTCCCCGTTTGGCGGTGATTTCGGGGT
>JAAZAI010000154.1 GCA_012514445.1 Lentisphaerota bacterium | reverse complement strand
TACCGCAGCCGGCACGAGTCGCTCATCGCCTTCAGCAACCGCAACTACTACCACGACAGCCTTCAGACCTTCCCCTCGGCGCTGCGCGAGACGACGCGCTTCGGCGTGAGCTTCGTCCACGTCGCCGACGGCGTCTACGACCGCTCGAAGACCCGCACGAATCCGCTGGAGGCGGAGCGCCTCGTGGCGGCGGTCGTCGCGCGGCTTCTCGACCCGGCGATGACGAAGAAGTCGACGGGCGTCGTCACCTTCAGCGAGGCGCAGCAGACGCTGATCGAGGACATGATGGACGACGCGCGCCGCCAGCATCCCGAGATCGAGCCGTTTTTCGCGGCGGATGCGCCGGAGCCGTTCTTCGTGAAGAACCTCGAAAGCGTCCAGGGCGACGAACGCGACGCGATCTTCTTCTCGATCTGCTACGGGCGGGACAAGGACGGCAACTTCGCGATGAACTTCGGGCCGCTGAATCGTCCCGGAGGCGAGCGGCGGCTCAACGTCGCCGTGACCCGCGCCAAGGAGCAGGTCGTGGTGTTCTCCTCGGTCGTCTCGACGCAGATCGACACGGGGCGGACGCAGGCGATGGGCGCGATGCATCTGCGCAGCTTCCTCGAATACGCCGAGCGCGGCAACTTGCAGGGCACGAGCGCGGCGACCGCCTCGGCGGGGACGGAGGGAAGCCTCTTCGAGGACGAGGTGGCGGAGTTCCTGCGCTGCCACGGATACGAAGTCGACCGCGACGTTGGCTGCTCCGGATGCCGCGTCGCGATCGCGGTGCGAAGCAAAATCGATCCCGCGAAATACGCGATCGGCGTGGACTGCGACGGCGAGCTTTACGAGGCGACGGCGAGCGCGCGGGATCGCGACAAGCTTCGCGCGATGGTGCTAGAGGGGCTGGGCTGGCGCCTCGTGCGCGCGTGGTCCGCGGCGTGGTGGTTCGACCGCGAGGCGACGCAGCGCAAGCTGCTCGACGACGTGGACGCGGCGGTGAACGGGCTTCCGCCGCCCTCCGCGGGTGCGCATCGGTTCGAACCGGTCGCGGCGCCAGCGGCCGGGCCGGCGATGGCGTTCCAGGTCCAGAAGCCGAGCGAATGGGAGAAGGTGTACGAGCCGGGCGAGTTCGTCGACGGGTATTCGAAGAGCCCGTCGAATTTCAATCTCCAGTTCGGGCCGCAGATCATCGGCGAGCAGATGCGGCGGATCGTCAACGCCGAGGGGCCGATCGTCGAGTCGCTGCTGCGCGCCCGCGTGCTCAAGGAGTGGGGTTTCTCCCGCGCCGGGAGCATGAAGGCGGAGGTGCTGGAGCGCTCGGTGCCGAAGACGCTGCCCGTGACCCTGCAGTTCGAGGAGCGGGTGTTCTGGCCGGAGGGGGCGATCCCGGCGGAGTACCGGTTCTACCGCGTGCCCGGCAAGGGGGAGGCGGCGATGCGCGCGATCGACGAGATCCCGGTCGAGGAGCTGCGCAACGCGATGGCGGCGGTGCTGGAGCAGTTCGGCGCCGTGCCGCGCGACTCGCTCTATGTCGAGACGGCGCGCCGTTTTGGTTTCCCGCGCGTCGCGCCCTCCGCCCGCAAGCGCTACGACGAGGCGTACGCGCGGCTGTGAAATTTGAAACTGGAAACTTGAAACTGGAAACTCGGCTACGACGGGTTGCCCGTTTGGCGGCAAGCGGGTGCCGTCAAACACACGGTCATGCGAGTCCCAGGGGGAATGGCGCAGCCATTCGAGTGGGCGACGCGTCGTAGCCGCGTCGGTACTGGTGTCGCGTCGGTGCGCCCATGATGCAGGAAGTCGGATTAAAAAGTGCCAAGCCCGTTTCCGGGAAACCCCCTCGAATCCCGCCCGAGGTCAGGAAGTCTGAGATTATTGCGAGAGCTGCGCAGGGGGGCGTGGCAGCGGCCTCGCAGCCCTGCGCGGACGGCGAGGCCGCCGTCCCTCCCCATGTCCATAATCTCTATTTCATTATGGCCTTGGGGAAGATGAGATTGACCTCGTTGACCTGATTGAAGTCTTTGCTTGGCCGTTCGACTCGACCCGGGGAGCGCCCACACTGACTCGTACCCGATCACGTAACGCCAAGCTTTCCCAAGAACCGGATTTCAAATCGACTATGTTTTCGACTAAGTTTGCGACAAAGTTTACGACAAAGCTTGGAGACAACGTCATCCTCGTAAATTTCCGGAAGAGCCAAAAAAATCCGCCCGGGGTGGCCCGGGCGGATTCGTGCGCGTCGATGAGCGCGGGTTAGGGCCTAGGCCTTGTTGGCCTTGGCGTCGCGGATGGCCGCCTGGGCGGCGGCGAGGCGGGCGATCGGCACGCGGAACGGGCTGCAGGAGACGTAGTTGAGGCCGACGCGATGGCAGAACTCCACCGACTTCGGTTCGCCGCCGTGCTCGCCGCAGATGCCGAGCTTGAGGTCCGGCTTCACGAGGCGCCCCCGCTCCGTGGCGATCTTGATGAGGCCGCCGATGCCCTCCTGGTCGAGCACCTGGAACGGATCGTACTCGTAGACGCCCGCTTCGACATACTCCGCAAGGAACCGTCCCGCGTCGTCGCGCGAAAAGCCCATGCCCATCTGCGTGAGGTCGTTTGTGCCGAAGCTGAAGAAGTCCGCCTCGGCGGCGATCTTGTCGGCCGTGATCGCGGCGCGCGGCACTTCGATCATCGTGCCGATCTTGATGTTCAGCGCGGCGCCGTTCTCCTTCTCGACGGCGCGGATCGTCTGCAGCGCAACCTTCTTCTGGGAGACGAGCTCCTTCACGTCGCCGACGAGCGGGATCATGATCTCGGGTTTCGATCCGGGGACCTTGAGGGCCGCCTCGCAGATGGCGCGCACCTGCATGGCCGTGACCTCGGGATAGCTGATGCCGAGGCGGCAGCCGCGGTGGCCGAGCATCGGGTTGCATTCATGGAGGGAGTCGACGAGCGCCTTGACGGCGCCGGGCTTCATGCCCATCTCCCGGGCCATCTCGGACTGCCCCTCCTTCGTCTGCGGGAGGAACTCGTGCAGCGGCGGATCGATGAGGCGGACGGTGCAGGGGCGCCCTTCGAGCGCCTTGAACATGCCGATGAAGTCCTTGCGCTGGAGCGGCAGCAGGGCCTTGAGCGCGGCGTCGTACTGCTCCTGCGGCTGCTTGAGCTTGGCCTGGATCTCGGCGCGCTGTTCGTCGTCGCCCGTGAGCGTGTACTGCTTGCGCAGGTTCTTCACGGTCTCGGCCACGAGGATCAGCCGTCGGATGGCGACCGTGCGGCCCTCCGGCTTGTCCGGATTGTCGAAGAACATGTGTTCGGTGCGGCAGAGGCCGATGCCTTCGGCTCCGAACCGGACGGCGCGTTTCGCGTCGTCCGGCGTGTCCGCGTTCGTGCGGACGCCGAGGCGACGGAACTTGTCGGCCAGGGCCATGATCTCGGAGAAGGGGCCTGTGAGCTGGGGGTCCTCCGTCTCGAGCGCGCCCAGGTAGACGGCGCCGGTGGAGCCGTTGAGCGAAATCCAGTCGCCTTCTTTGACGATCGTCTTCGAATCGGCGATGCGGGCCGCCTTCTTGGTGTAGTCGATGACCAGTGCGCCGGCGCCGGCCACGCAGCACTTGCCCATTCCACGCGCGACGACGGCCGCGTGTGAGGTCATGCCGCCGCGGGCGGTCAGGATGCCCTGGGCGGCCACCATGCCCGCGATGTCCTCGGGGCTCGTCTCGGTGCGGACGAGGATGACCTTTTCTCCGCGCTTGTGCCACGACTCGGCGTCGCCAGCATTGAACACCACGCGGCCGCAGGCGGCGCCCGGCGAGGCGTTGAGCCCCTTGAGCACGAACTTGCGGGCCTTCTCGGCCGCGGCCTCGACACCCTTCTTGAAGACCGGATGCAGAAGCTGGTCAAGCTGGTTGGGCTCGACGCGCATGACGGCGGTGCGCTCGTCGATGATGCCTTCGGCCACGAGGTCGATGGCGATGCGGACGGCCGCGCCTGCGGTGCGCTTGCCGTTGCGCGTCTGCAGCATGTAGAGCGTGCCGTTCTCGATCGTGAACTCCATGTCCTGCATGTCGCGGTAGTGCTTCTCGAGCTTGTCGCGGATCGCGTCGAGCTCCTTGAACACCGCGGGCATCGCCTCTTCGAGCGAGGGGAACTTCGCCTTGCGCTCCTTCTCGGGGACGCCGTGCGCCTTCGCCCAGGCGCGCGAACCGGCCAGCGTGATCTGCTGGGGGGTGCGGATGCCGGCCACGACGTCTTCGCCCTGCGCGTTGATGAGGTATTCGCCGTAGAAGTACCGGTGCTCGCCGGTGGAAGGGTCGCGCGTGAAGGCGACGCCCGTGGCGGAGTTCGAACCGGTGTTGCCGAAGACCATCGACTGCACGTTGACGGCGGTGCCGAGCAGCTTGCGAATGTCGTTCAACTCGCGGTACTTGATTGCGCGGGGGTTGTTCCACGAGGCGAAGACCGCCTCGATCCCGCCCCAGAGCTGCTGCATCGGATCCTCGGGGAAGGGCTTGCCGGTGGCCTTCTCGACCACCTTGAGGTAGCGGGCGATCACCTCGTCGAGGTCCGCCGTGGTCAGGTCGGTGTCGAGCTTGGCGCCCTTGGCCTTCTTGACGGCGTCGAGCTCGTGCTCGAAGTCGTGGTGCTCAACGCCCATGACGACGTTGCCGTACATCTGGATGAAGCGGCGGCGGGAGTCCTTCACGAACCGCTCGTTGCCCGTGAGGTCGATCAGCGCCTTCGCCGTCACGTCGTTCAACCCGAGATTGAGCACGGTGTCCATCATGCCGGGCATCGAGGCTGCGGCGCCGGAGCGCACGGAGACGAGCAGCGGGTTCGGGCCCTGGCCGAAGCGCTTGCCCGTGGTGGTCTCCAGCTTCGCCAGGGCGTCCTCCACTTCCTTGCGGATGACGTCGAAGAGCTTGACGCGGCCGAATTCGTAGTACTTGGCGCAGGCCTCGGTGGTGATGGTGAATCCCGGGGGGACGGGCAGGCCCAGTTCGGCCATGTCGGCGAGATTGGCGCCCTTGCCGCCGAGAAGCTCGCGCATCGAGGCTTTGCCCTCGGACTGACCTGCGCCGAAGAAGTAGACAAACTTGGTGTTCTCGATATCTGACATGGATGTAGTCCTTTTTTTACACGTCCAAGAGCCGTTGGCCAATAGACAAACGGGCGGGATTGTAGTACAAAGATGTTGAGTCGTCAACTTGAGAAGTGGCGCCCTCCAGGGCGCGCCCCTTCTTGGCCGTAGTAGGCGGTGGCGCCGTGTTTTCGGAGGTAGTGCTTGTCGAGGATGCAGGCGGGGAGGGTGGCGGCCCCGGGGGCGAGGCTCTCCGTCAGAAACGCCATTTTCGCGAAGGCCTCCAGCGCGACGCTGTTCTCTACCGCCTTCGTCGGCGTCTTCCCCCACGTGAACGGACCGTGACCGGGCACGAGCGCGCCGGGGAAGGCCTCCGGGTCGAGGTCCTGGAAGCGCTCCACGATGACGCCGCCGGTGCCGCCCTCGTAGTCGCCAGCCACTTCGTCCGGCGAGAGGAACCGCGTGCAGGGCACGTCGCCATGGAAGTGGTCGGCGTGCGTCGTCCCGTAGCAGGGGATGGGGCGGCAGGCCTGGGCGAATGCGGTGGCGTAAGTGGAATGCCTGTGGACGACGCCGCCGACCGATGGAAACGCCCGGTAGAGCGCCAGGTGGGTCGGGAGGTCGGAGGAAGGCCGCAGCCGCCCCTCGAGCACGGAGCCATCCTCCAGCGAGACGACGACGATGTCCTCGGGCTTCATCGCGTCGTAGGCGACGCCGCTGGGCTTGATGGCCACGAAGCCGCGCGTGCGGTCGACGCCCGAGACGTTGCCCCACGTCAGCGTGACGAGGCCATGCCTCGCGAGCGCGAGGTTGGCCTCGAAGACGGCCTGCTTGAGCGCGGTGTGCATGGGCGGCCTCCTAGCGGTACGCGGCGGCGTTCCAGCGCAGCTCGTTCTTGAGCGCGCGGATCGTCGTCTGCTTGTCGATGAAGACGCATTCGACGCCCATCGCGGCGCCCCAGTCGCCGATCTGCTCGGCGGTGAGATCCATCGAGAAGGCGGTGTGGTGCGCGCCGCCTGCGAGCAGCCACGCCTCGGCGCCGACGACGAGGTCGGGCTCGGGGCGCCAGAGCGCGGACGCGACGGGCAGCTTCGGCATCGTGACGTTCTGCGCGAGGCACTGGACGTCGTTGACGATGAGGCGGAAACGCGTGCCCAGATCGACGAGGGAGCAGGCCACGCCGCGTCCGGGCTTGCAGGTGAAGACGAGTCGCGCGGGATCCTCGCGTTCGCCCATCGAAAGCGGGTTCACCTTGATGGCCGGTTTTCCGGAGGCGATGGAGGGGCAGATCTCGAGCATGTGCGCCTGCAGGATCGCCTCGTCGCCGGGGACGAGGTGGTACGTGTAGTCCTCCATGAACGAGGTGCCCTTGGCGCCTTTGACGTCCGCGGTCATGAGCTTCATCAGCCGCACGAGCCCGGCGGTTTTCCAGTCGCCTTCCGCGCCGAAGCCGTAGCCGTCGGCCATCAGGCGCTGGATCGCGAGCCCGGGGAGCTGCTTCAGGCCGGAGAGCATCTGGAAGTTCGTGACGACGGCCTGGTAGTCGTGCTCCTCGAGGAAGCGGCGGAAGCCGATTTCGATGGCGGCCTGCACCTCGACGTGCTTGCGGAAGTCCGCGGGGTCGCGGTCGTCCGTGATGAGATCGTACGTGTCGTAGTAGACGTCGGTCAGCGCCTTGACCTCCACGGGGTCGACGGCGTCCACGTACTGGGCCGCCTCGGCGATTTCGTAGGCGTCGATCTCCCAGCCGAACTTGATCTGGGCCTCCACCTTGTCGCCTTCGGTGACGGCCACGTCGCGCATGTTGTCGCCGAGACGCACGATGCGCAGGTGGCTGCTCTCGACGATGCCGACCGCGGTGCGCATCCAGTCGCCGACGCGCTTCTGCACGGCGGCCTCGCTCCAGTGGCCGACGACGATCTTGCGTTCGACGCCCATGCGGGTGGCCATGTGGCCGAACTCGCGGTCGCCGTGCGCCGACTGGTTGGCGTTCATGAAGTCCATGTCGATGGACTCGAAGGGAATCGCCGCGTTGAACTGCGTGTGGAGGTGGAGCAGGGGCTTGCGGAACTCCTGCAGGCCCAGGATCCACATCTTGGCCGGCGAGAACGTGTGCATCCACGTGACGACGCCGGCGCAGAGCCGATCGTCGTTCGCCTCGTTGAAGCAGCGGCGGATGGAGGCGGCGTCGACGAGCGTCGGCTTGAGGACGACCCTGAACGGCAGGCGGCCGGAGGCGTTGAGCGCCTCGACGATCTGCCGGGAGTGCTCCGCGACGAGCTGGAGCGTGGCGTCGCCGTAGAGGTTCTGCGACCCGGTCGCGAACCAGAATTCGTAGGGTTTCGATGCGAGCATGGCGTTATTTCCCGGTTTCGATCATTTCACCTGACGGCGTTTGATGCCGCCGCGCGCGGCGGTGCGGATCGCGACGAGGTCCTTCATGACGTTGGCGAGGCCGTGTGCGGAACCTGCCACGCCGAAGGCGTCGTGGAGCTGGCGGTAGAGCGCGGCGAGCCTGGCGTAGGCCTTGACGTTGGCGGGGATCGGCTTGTAGACGATCGCCTTCGTGCCGGTCATCGCCTTCTGGGCGCGGATGGCGTCGCCGCCGAAGGCGCCCGCGGCCAGTGCGCCGAACATCGCCGCCCCGAGCGCGCAGGACTGCGCGCTGCGGCTGATGCGCATCGGGCGGTTGAGGACGTCGGCGTAGATCTGCATCATGAACGGGCTTTTCTCGGCGAGCCCGCCGCAGGTGACGACTTCCTTGATCTTGATGCCGTATTTCTCGACGCGCTGCACGATGACGAGCGCGCCGAAGGCGGTCGCCTCGACGAGGGCGCGGTAGATCTCCGCCGGCGTGGTGCGCAGCGTGAGGCCGACGATGCCGCCGGTGAGGAGCGGATCGACGAGAATCGTCCGGTTGCCGTTGTGCCAGTCGAGCGCGAGCAGACCGGATTCGCCGGGGGCGAGCCGGGCGGCCTCCTTTTCCAGGCTGGCGTATGGGTTGCCCTTCGCATGCGCGGCGGGGAGGTGCTTGTCGACGTACCACTTGAAGATGTCGCCGACGGCGGACTGTCCGGCCTCGACGGCGAGGTGGCCGGGCAGCACGGAGCCCGGGACAATGCCGCAGACGCCGGGGATGTCCGCCACTTTCGCGCCCGCGGGCGCGACCATGATGTCGCACGTGCTCGTGCCGACGATCTTGACGAGCGTGCCCGGCTTGACGCCGGAACCGACCGCGCCGTGGTGGGCGTCGAACGCGCCGACGGCCACGGCGATGCCGGCGGGGAGGCCGACCTGGTCGGCGATCTCGCGGGAGAGGCGGCCGGCGGGCCAGTCGGAGGGCACGGCCTGGGTGTAGAGGCGGTCGCGCAGTTCGGCGAGCCTGGGCGAGAGGGCGGCGAGAAATTCCTTCGAGGGGAGACCGCCCCATTCGGCGGAGAACATCGCCTTGTGGCCGGCGGCGCAGATGCCGCGGCGCAGCGTCAGCGGATCGGTGTCGCCGCAGAGCCAGGCGGGGATGAAGTCGCAGAGCTCGACCCAGGAGAAGGCGGCGTCGAAGACGGCCTTGTCGACGTTGAGGCAGTGCCAGATCTTCGACCAGAACCACTCGGAGGAGTAGGTGCCGCCGCATTTGTCCAGATAGGGGACGCCGGCCTTTTTCGCGGCCTCGGTGATCGCGGCGGCCTCGGCGTGCGCCGTGTGGTCCTTCCAGAGCCAGGCGTGGGCGTTGGGATTCTTGGCGAACTTCGGCTTCAGCGCGAGCGGCATGCCGGCCTTGTCGACCGGGATCGGCGTGGAGCCGGTGGTGTCGACGCCGATCCCGACGACATGCGCGGCCTTGAAGGCCTTGTCGGCGCGTGCGGCCTGCTTAACGGCCTTGGCGACGACGTCGAGGAAGCCCGCGAGGTAGTCCGCCGGGTTCTGGCGCGCGAGCTGGGGATCCTTGGCGGAGACGAGGACGCCGTCTTCGCCGCTCGGGTAGGCGAACGTGGCGGAGGCGAGTTCCGCGCCGTCCGCGAGGTCCACGACAAGGGCGCGGACGCTGTTGGTGCCGTAGTCGACGCCGATGGCGTACTGCTTCTGCTTTGCTTTCATCGAATGGTGCTCCTGTGGCTGCCTTAGATGTAGGCTGGACGGTTGCTGATCCAGGTCTTGATCTCGGCGAGGGTCTTCCGCCATTTCGCCGGGGCGGAGAGTTCGTCGAGGAACATGCCGTAGAGGTGGAGGAAAGCGTCGGTGTACGTCTGCATGCCGGACATGCGCTCCAGGAAGGCGGCCTCGGGCTCGTAGGGCGTCTCGGACTTGGGCAGCTTGATGCCGCGGAAGCCGAAGTCGATGCCGTCGACCGTTGCGGAGTACATCGCCTTGCCGCTGGCGAGGGTGAGCTTGACGCTGCGCAGCTTCTTGCCGGACTCCATCGCGGTCTTGGCCTCGCGGCTGACCAGCGGCATGCCGCGGCGCAGCGAGGTCTCGTGCGCGCCTTCGCCTTCGAGGAAGAAGACGGCCGGGCCTTCGAGCATCGCGGCGAATTCGGGCGCGCCGGCCGCCGTGCGGAAGAGGCCGCCTCGGACTTCGCAGAAGAACCAGAGCCAGGTGAGGAAATCCATGCCGACGTTGTTCGCGGTGGACGTGACCTCGGGATCCGGGGAGAAGCACTGGGGCGCGAACTGGCGCACGTCGATTTCGCGCAGGCGCATCGCGGCGGATTCCGGGATGATCGGCACGGGGGCGACGCGCGTCGTCTTGCGTAAGGCGGCGCAGAAGGCGTCCTGCTGCTTCTCGGACATGCCGTCGATGTAGATTCGCCGGCGCGAAAGGTCGAGGGCCATCGCGACGGCCGTCAGCGTGGGCGGCATCCTGGGGAGCATGTCCTCTTCGACCCGCTTCTTGATCTCGGCGCGGGTCTGGCGGTTGAGGAAGGGGACGCCGCGGGACTTCATCTCGGCGATCTCCTCGATCTTGCAGTACGCCTTGAGCAGCGTGCGCGGAATCTTCAGCTCCGCCTTCAGCAGGTCGGCGCGGACGAAACTGCCGAGCAGGCAGGACTCGCGCGTGATCTCGCGATCGAGCAGATGGCGCGGCGAGACCCAGCCCGAGAGGGGCTGCGCGCCGAGCGTTTCGATGGGGGCGACGACGTTGACGGCGAATTCCTCGATGACCGAGGCGTCGAGGGATTCGTCGATGTCGTAGAGGCGGCAGGAGATGCTTCCGGTGTCGAAGGGCATGGGGGTGGGATTCCGTTTGGAGGTGGGCGCGAGGCCGAATGGAAGGCGCGGGGTTGCGGGGCTACTTGTAGTGGAGGTAGATGCGCTTCTGATCTTCCTGGATTTCGAGTTTCCAGGAGTTCTTCGCCGCGCCGGAGACGAGTTTGAGGCGGTCGAGACCTTCGGCCTTGCCCTTCCAGCCGAGCAGCGGATGGCGGCCGGGCTTCGCGCCGGGATGGGCCTTGGGGTCGATGAAGGTGCCATGTTCGAAGACCACGTCCTTCTCGACGAGGATGGGCTTGCTCTCCCAGGGTCCCAGCTCGACGCCGAGGCCGTTGCGCTCCGAGACCTCCAGCGACGCGGCCATGATCAGGCCGCCCGCCAGGACGATCTGGTTGTCCTTGAAATTGCCGTCCCGCCCGCGACCGACTTGCACGGCGCCGGCGTTGACGACTTGCGCGCCCGCCTGCAGCACGAGGCGGTTGCCGTGGCTGATGCCGTTCCAGGCGCTGGCCGCGCCGACGGCGAGCGCGCCGCCGCCGATATCCCAGCGCGCGGGGCCCATCGGCCCGCCGGAGACGAGAATCAGGTTGCCCGTGGCGCCGAGGGTCTTGCTCTCCCGGTTCACGGCGCCGATCTGGACCGCGCCGCGTGAAAAGACCTGGGCTCCATTGGTGATCGCCAGCATGTTGCCGACGCTCTCGCCACCGGCGGCGACGCCGACGGCGATGGTGCCGAGGTTGGTGACGACCGCGCCGTTGGCCACGAGGAGCAGGTTCACCGTGGAAGTGCCGGCGCCGGCGTTGCCGATG
>JAAZAI010000153.1 GCA_012514445.1 Lentisphaerota bacterium | reverse complement strand
TCTGCAATGTTTCCAAATTGTCTGTACGACAAGTTTGTATCTTCTAGTAACAATTTTGATCATAAAAAGTGGTCAACTGCCTGCTCTCCTTGGCTTGAAAGTTCACGCTGAGTGAGGCGTCACGCGATTGAAACGGGGCGATGTTGAAATCGCGCGGCGGAAACGGTATACTCGCCTCTCGAAAACGACAACCCCTACGGAGAAATCATGCACGTCCCCTCTGAAATGCTCGCCGGTTCCCTTTGTCCTGTCACCGCAGCCGTCGCCGTCGTCGGCGTCGGCGCGGCAACTCTCGCGCTTCTCCGTGAACGCACGTCGGCGCCGCGCGCCGGACGCGTCGCCCTGGTGTGCGCCGCCGTTTTCGGCCTCCAGATGCTCAACTATCCGATTTTCGGCGGCGTGTCGGGTCACCTGATCGCCGGCGTCTTCGCCTCGGCGCTGCTCGGCGTGCCGGCGGGCGTGCTGGCGATGGGCCTGGTCCTGACGCTGCAGACGCTGCTTTTCGCGGACGGCGGACTGGCGATGCTGGGCGCGAACGTGGTCAACATGGCGCTTCTGGGCGCCGGCGCGGGCGGCCTGTTGCGCCTCGCCCTGATGCGGCGCGGCGTCTCCGAGTCATGGGCGACCTGTCTCGCGGCGGCGGCTTCCGTCCAACTTGCCGCTTTGGCTCTAGGACTCCAGCTCGCCATCGGCTCCTCGGCGCCGGCCTTGGCCATCGGCCAGCTTCTGGCCGTTCACGCCGTTCTCGCCCTGGTCGAAGGCGTGGCTACGGCCGCGCTCGTGGGTCTCTGTGCATCGACGGCCGATGGCGCCCGAGACCGTCGCGGCTACGTTTCGCTCGCCGGCCTTGTGCTGGTCTGCCTCGCGGCCGCTCCGTTCGCCTCGGCGTTCCCCGACGCCTTCGAATGGACGATGGCGCGCTTCGACCTCCTGCCGGGCGCCCCGAACTTCGCCCGCGCGCCGTTCACGGACTATAGCGTGGGCGGGATCGCCAACGAGACCGCCTCGGCTTTCGCCGCGGGCGTCGTCGGGGTCGTGGCCGTGATGACGGCCTCCTTCGCGCTGGCGAGGCCCTTCGCGCGGAGAAGCCGGGCCTGATGCAACTGGAGGTCGTTCTCAAGGCACTGCGCGATGGACGGCTCTCGCTTGAGGATGCCGTCTCGGCTTTGAAACGCCCCGCCTTCGAAGACCTCGGCTTCGCCAAGCTGGATTTCCAGCGCGAGCAGCGCAAGGGCTTCGGGGAGGTGGTGTACTGCCCCGGCAAGACGTGCGAACAGCTCCTCGCCATCTTCGAGGCGTTCCGCGGAGACGGACGCCCCGCTCTCGGTACGCGCTGTTCGCCGGAGCAGTACGCTTTTCTCCAGGCCAATGGCCTCGGAGCGTCCTACGACCCCGTGTCGAGGCTTGTCGCGCTGCGCTCCGAACCGCCCCCGGCGCCGCGCGGCCTGGTGGCCGTCTGCACGGGCGGCACGGCCGACATGCCGGTCGCCGAGGAGGCGGCGCAGACGTCCGAGTTCTTCGGCGCCATCGTCCAACGCCACTACGACGTGGGCGTGGCCGGCATCCACCGCCTGCTCGCGCGGATCGAGGCGATTCGCCAGGCGAACGCCGTCATCGCCGTCGCCGGCATGGAGGGCGCGCTCGGCAGCGTGCTCGCGGGCCTCGTCGACGTGCCGGTCGTCGCCGTGCCGACGTCCGTGGGCTACGGCGCCTCCTTCGAGGGCCTCGCGCCGCTGCTGACCATGCTCAATTCCTGTGCCGAAGGCATGGCGGTGGTGAACATCGACAACGGCTTCGGCGCCGGCTATCTCGCCGCGCAGATCAATCGACTGGCCGGGAGGCGACAATGAAACGCAGAATGCTCTACCTCGAAGGCGCGAGCGGAATCAGCGGCGACATGGTCGTCGCCTCGCTTCTCGATCTCGGCGCGGATCGCGCCAAACTCGACCATGTCCTTCGCAGCCTCCACCTCGAAGGCTTCGACTACGCCGTGACGCGCGGCCGATCACACGGCATGGAAGGCTGCGACTTCCACGTGCGTCTCGCCGCCGAGGAACACCCTCACGACCCCGGGCATGAACACGGCGCGCTCGGAGATCGCGCCCTACCCCGGGAATCCCGCAAAACATGCTGTCTACGCGGTAGGGCGGGCTCTCCGAGCACGCCGCTCCAAGCGGAAGCCGCAATCTTACGAGCGGCCACCGAAGAACACCATCACGACCACGATGCGCACGACCACGAGCATGACCACGAGCACGCTCATGACCACGAACATCCGCATGAGCATGAGCATGAGCACGCGCACGCGCATGGCCATGTGCACGAGCATGACCACGAGCACGCCCACGAGCACCGCAATCTGTCGGACGTGCATGCGGTGATCGACCGGGGCGACATGTCCGAGGCTGCTCGGGCCCTGGCGAAGCGCATTTTCCGGATCGTCGCGGAGGCCGAGGCGCAGGCGCATGGCAAGCCCGTCGACGAAGTCCATTTCCACGAGGTCGGCGCGATCGACTCCATCGTCGACATCGTCGCGGCGGCCGTCTGCCTCGACGACCTGGGGCTCGTCGACTGCGTCGTCACCGGGCTGACCGAAGGCACCGGCACCGTCCGCTGCCAGCATGGCGACCTGCCGGTGCCTGTGCCAGCCGTCCTCAACATCGCCACGCGCCATGCGATCCCGCTGCGCATCGGCACCGCGAAAGGCGAGATGGTCACGCCGACGGGCATCGCCATCGCCGCCGCGATTCGGACCTGCGGCGCGCTCCCCGAGTCGTTCACGATCGAGCGTTGCGGCATCGGCCTGGGCAAGCGGGATTTCGGCTTTCCGAACCTGCTGCGCAGCCTGATCCTCACCGCCGGCGCGGAAGCCGAACCCGAAGGCCTGTGGATGGTCGAGACGAACATCGACGATTCGACGGGCGAGCAGCTCGGATTGGCGATGGAGGCGATTCTGAGCGCGGGCGCCCGCGACGTCCACTACGTGCCGTGCTTCATGAAGAAGTCGCGTCCCGCCTATCTGCTGCGGATTCTCGCCGACGAGGACCGGCTGGCGGATGTCGAGTCCGCCGTCTTCCGCACCACCACGACGATCGGCTTGCGTCGGCATCGGGTCTCGCGCACGTGCCTCGCACGCGAGATGATCCAGGTCGAGCTGCCCTGCGGCACCGTAGAAGTGAAGCGATGCCGGTGGGACGGCGGCGTGATGCACTACCCCGAATACGAGAGCGTCAAGCGCGTCGCCGAGGCGAGCGGGGTCGATTTCAAGACGGTGTTCGACCAGGCGAAGGCGAAGGCGAAGGCGGGGGCCGGGTCATGAGCGGACAAGGGCTCGAACAACTGGAGGAGCATCTGCGCGCCTTGACGCCGCGCGGGATCGCGCTGGCCTTCTCCGGCGGCGTGGACAGCACGTTGCTGCTCGCCGTGCTCAAGAGACTCCGCGACGAAGCCGACTTTCCGCTGCTGGCGGTGCATTTCCATTCCGTCCTTCATACGCCATCCGAGCGCGCGGAGGCGGAGCGCCTGGCCGCGGCGATCGGCGTCGAGCTTGTCGTGATCGATTTCGATCCCATCGCCATTCCCGGTGTCGCGGACAATCCGCCGGATCGCTGCTACCGCTGCAAGCGCCACCTTTTCGAAGGGCTCGTCGAGCTGGCGCGCACGCGCGGTCTCGCGACCCTTGTCGATGGCACGAACGCAGACGATGCGCTCGTGTACCGTCCGGGACGGCGCGCGCTCCGCGAATGCGGGGTCGTGTCTCCGCTCGAGGCGCTCGGCATCGGCAAGGCGCAGGTGCGCGCCATGGCCGCGGCGCTCAACCTCGAGGTCGCCTCAAAGCCTTCTGCGCCCTGCCTCGCCACGCGCTTTCCCTATGGCACGCGTCTCGACGCCGAGACGATCGGGCGCGTCGCGGAAGGCGAGAGGACTTTGCGCGCGATGCTCGGCTCCGACGGCAACCTCCGGTTGCGCGTCCACGGCGCCGTCGCGCGAATCGAAATCGATCCCGCCCGGATGCTCGCCGCGCTCGCGCAGCGGGGGCGGATTGTCGAGGCTCTCAAATCGTTGGGGTTCGAGCACGTCGCCCTCGATCTCGACGGCTTCCGTTCCGGGAGCATGGACGGTCCGGCGACTCTCGCAACGTCCCTTGACGACTCTCGGACAATCTGAACTTCACATTTGCCATGAGCCTTATCACGCGACAGGATCTCGTTTCGCTTGTTCCCGCCGCCGACTCGTTTGTCGGCGTCGACTCCGACGGCTGCGTGTTCGACACGATGCGCGTCAAGCAATGCCTTCACTTTCATCCGCTCATCATCCGGCACTGGGGGCTGGAGGCGGTGGAGGCGCAGCTTCGCGAGGTGGCGGAGTTCGTCAACCTGCATTCGCGTCATCGCGGGCGCAACCGCTTTCCCGCGCTGCTTCAGACCTTCGAGCTGCTGCCGACGCGCCCCGGCGTGGCGGCGTCCGGCGTGACGCTTCCGGAAACGCGCGACCTGCGCGCCTACTGCGAGTCGGGATTGGCGCTGGGCAATGCGTCGCTGGCCGCCGAAGTCGCCCGGACGGGCAGTCCCGAGCTGGCGAAGGTGCTCGAATGGAGCCTTGCGGTAAACCGCGAGATCGAGCGCAACATGGAGCCCGTGCCGCCGTTCCCGGCGGCCGTGGCCAGCCTCCGCAAGATGCAGGGGCGTTCCGATGCGATGGTCGTTTCGCAGACGCCCGAGGAGGCGTTGCTGCGCGAGTGGCGTCAGCACGGGATCGATTCTCTCGTGCGTGTCATCGCCGGACAGGAACTGGGGAGCAAGGCCGAGCACATCCGCCTCGCGACCGAGGGCCGATACGCGAAGGACCGGATTCTGCTCATCGGCGACGCGCCCGGCGATCTGGCCGCGGCGCGCGAGGCGGGCGTCGCCTTCTATCCCATCCAGCCCGGCGCGGAGGGGGCGTCGTGGGAACGCTTCCACGACGAAATCTACGAACGCTTCCTCGCCGGCCGGTATCGCGGCGAGCTTGAGCGCGGCCTGCTCGAAGCGTTCGAGCGATCGCTGGCGTCCGAAATGGACGAGCGATAGATTTCATTTCGATTTCGGTGTAAATCGAGGTTGACGCGGCGGCCTCAATATGGCATAGTCTACCAAGTTTTTCCGACTGGTGGGTTACCCAAGTGGCCAACGGGGGCAGACTGTAAATCTGCTGGATTACTCCTTCCAACGTTCGAATCGTTGACCCACCACCATTTTACGCTGTGCAGACGTATCCCGACATCAGAAGCAAGCGCGCGCGCTACGAGGACGAATACTGGATGCGCATGGCGTTGGACGAGGCCCGGCGCGGCGAGGGCGGAACGCGTCCGAATCCCCCCGTGGGCTGCGTCATCGTCAAGGACGGCGTTCCGGTCGTGAGCGCCTATCATGCCTTCGCCGGCGGCGCCCACGCGGAGGCCGCCGCGCTCGAGGCGGCCGTCGGGTTGGATCTGCGGGACGCCACGCTCTACGTCACGCTCGAACCGTGCAGCACGCACGGACGTACGCCGCCCTGCACCGAGGCGATTCTCCGTTCGGGCATCCGGCGCGTCGTGGCGGCGTGCGATGATGCGAACCCGGCCCATGCGGGGCGCGGCTTCAACCAGCTCTGGGAGGCGGGCGTCGAGGTCGTCACCGGGGTCTGCCGTTCCGAGGCGCTCGAATTGTTGGCGCCGTTCTTCAAGTTCGTGAACAAGGCGCGGCCCTATGTGACGCTGAAGATGGCGCAGTCCCTCGACGGCGGGATCGCCGACCACGCGGGGCAGTCGAAGTGGATCACGTGCCCGGAGTCGCGCGAGCAGGTGCGGGCGCTGCGCCGCAAGGCCGACATCGTCATCGTCGGCGCCGGCACGGTCGTCGCCGACGATCCGTCCCTGCTGCGCGACGCGGAGCCGATTGACGGCGGTCTGCCGGGGATGCGCGGCGTGGTGGACTCCTCGGGCTCCGTTTCGCCGAGCGCGAAAATTTTCACGGACGGGCATGCCGCCCAGACTCTCTATTTCACGACGGAGGCCTGTCCGGAGACTCGGCGCCGGCAGGTGGCCGACACCGGCGCGCGGGTCGTCCTGCTACCCTTCGAGCCCGTATCGGAGGCCGAGACGGAAGGCGCGGCGCGGCCGGTGGCCCTGGACGCGTTGCTGGACTTCCTCGGGGCTGAGGGATATTTGCGGGTGCTGTGCGAAGGCGGGGCGAAGCTCGCCTCGTCCTTCGTCAACGGCGACTTGGTGGACGAATTGCTGCTTTTCCTCGCGCCGATCGTGCTGGGGCGCGATTCGCGCCGGGTGTTCGGGGCGCATCCCTTCGACCTGCCGACGGCGCCGCGGTATCGAATCGAGTCGACGGTTCGCTACGGGGACGATGTGCTGATCCGCGCGTTGCGGAACCACGGAGGCTGACGATGTTCACGGGATTGGTGCAGAAAAAGGGCGTCTTCGTCAAGCTGGCCGGGGACGGCGGCGCGGCCGTGGCGGAGATCGCCTGCGAACCGTGGGAAGACGATCCGCTGGTGAAGGGCGAGAGCGTGGCCGTGCAGGGCGCGTGCCTGACGGTCGTCGGCATTTCATCGGGCGGCTTCACGGCCGACGTGCTGGAGGAGACGCTGGCCTGCACGAACCTGCGCCGCCTGCGCCGGGGCGACCCGGTCAACTTGGAGCGCGCCCTGCGCCTCTCGGACCGTCTGGGCGGTCACATCGTCGCCGGCCATGTCGACGGAACGGGCGAGATCGTCGCGATCGCGCGCCGCGGCCGCGACTACGCCGTGCGCATCCGCTGCCGTCCCGAGGAGGCGCGCTACATCGTGCGCAAGGGATCCGTGGCGATCGACGGCATCAGCCTGACGGTGAGCGACGTGCCGGCGGCGGACGCGTTCGAGGTGTGCATCATTCCGACCACGTGGCAGGAGACTTCCCTCGGAGCGCGGTCGGTGGGCGACGCCGTGAACTTGGAAACGGACATCTTGGCCCGCTACCTCGAGAAGCTCGCGGCAGGTGGGCCATCGGCGGGTTCCGGGCTCACGCTGGACAAGCTGCTCGGGGCGGGATTCTAGTGTGTGATCAGGCGTTCGAGAACTGCCCGTCGAAGGCGATGGCGCTGCGCTCGAAGTCGATCTTGCGGACGAACGCGGCGGACTCCTTTGCGCCGTGGAGGCGGTCCATGCGGGAATCCTCCCATTCGACGGAGAGCGGGCCCGTGTAGTTGATGTCGTTGAGGGCGACGATGATCCGTTCGAAGTCGATGTCGCCATGGCCCGGCGAGCGGAAGTCCCAGTAGCGGCGCGGGTCGGCGAACTCGGTGTGGCCGCCGAAGACGCCGACCGTGCCGTCGCCCTTGCCCCACCAGGCGTCTTTGACGTGGGCGTGGAAGATGCGGTCCTTGAACGTGTAGAGGAACTTGACGTAGTCGACTCCCTGATAGCCGAAGTGCGAGGGGTCGTAGTTGAAGCCGAACGCGGGATGGTTGCCGACGGCCTCGAGGGCGCGCTGCGCGGAGGCGATGTCGAAGGCGATCTCGGTGGGATGGACCTCGAGGGCGAACTTGACGCCGCATTCGCCGAAGCAGTCGAGGATGGGCGTCATGATCTTGGCGAACTGCTTGAAGCCGGCCTCGATCATGGCGGGCGGGGCGGGGGGCCAGGAGTAGAGCAGATGCCAGATCGGCGAGCCGGTGAAGGAGGTCACGACCTTGACGCCGAAGTTGCGCGCGGCCTTGGCGGCGTCCATCTGGTGCTTGACGGCCCATTTGGACATGGCCTTGTAGTCGCCCTTGAGCTTGGCCGGTGCGAAGGCCTCGTGGCGTTCGTCGAGACGGTCGCAGGTGAGCTGGCCGGCGATGTGGTTCGAAATGGCGAAGCAGTCGAGGCCGTGCTGGGCGAGGAAGGCGCGCTTGTCCTCGCAGTAGGCTTTGCTCTTGACGGCCTTGTCGATGTCGAAGTGGTCCCCCCACGTGGCCAGCTCGAGACCATCGTAGCCGAATTCCTTCATCATCGGGGCGAGCTTCTCCAGGGGCAGATCCGCCCACTGTCCTGTGAAAATCGTGACTTTTCGTGCCATGTCGCACTCCTTTTTCTCTGTGTGTTGGCCATGAGCCGGATGCCCAGGCTGTCGTTGCAGTTCCCCAGTATAGCCCACACGGTCTCCAGCCCGCAAGAAAAACCGCCGGATGAAAATAGATGTACCCAAGGACCTCGGCGATATGATATCATTTGTCCGGTTTTTGTTTCTGTAAATGCCTCCGCTGGGAGGGGTTCCGTCCGCTTGGTTTCATGGTTGTTTTGTCGAATTGAGATCCCTATGAAAAACGCTCGAATTCATACGCTTGAAAATGAAAATGGCATGACGATGAAGGTCAGCAGCCTCGGCGGAACGGTCACCGAGCTGACCGTCCCGGATCGCGACGGACGCTTCGCGGACGTCTTGCTCGGCCGCCCCCGCGTCGAGGACTACCACGGCAGCGGCTACATGTCCGCGCTCATCGGGCGCGTCGGCAACCGCATCCGCAACGGGCAGTTCGTCCTCGACGGCGTCCGCCACCAGATCCCGCTCAACGCCGGCAAGGTCTCGCTGCATGGCGGTGACGAGGGCTTCGACCAGAAGGTCTGGTCCTGTCGGCCGCTGGCCTCCCCCGAAGGCCCCGCGCTGGAGATGACCTACCTCAGTCCCGATGGCGAGGAGGGCTTCCCCGGGAACCTCTTCGTCCGCGTCGTCTACACGCTGATGAACGCCAACGCCTGGCGCCTCCAGTACTGGGCCGTCACGGACGCGCCGACCGTGGTCAACCTCACCCAGCACGCCTACTTCAACCTCAACGGCGGCGAGGCCGACATCCGCGACCACGTCCTGCAAATGGACTGCTCCCGCGTCACTCCCGCGGATGCGACGCTGCTGCCCAGCGGCAAGGTGGTTCCCGTCGCGGGCACGCCTCTCGACTTCACGTCGCCCATGCCCATCGGCGCGCGCGTGGACGCCAGGCACAAGCTGCTCGCCAACGCCGGCGGCTACGACCACAACTACGTCGTCGACCGCGCCGGCCCCGGGCTCGCGCGCTGCGCGGTTCTCGAGGATCCGGCGAGCGGCCGCCGGATGGAGACCTGGACCACCGAGCCTTGCGTTCAGCTCTACACCGCGAATTTCCTCGCCAAGGGGACTCCCGGCAAGCATGGGCAGGTCTACGGGCCCCGCCATGGCGTGTGCCTCGAGACCCAGCATGCGCCGGACGCGCCCAACCAGCCCGGCTTCCAGAGCATCCGCCTCGACCCGGGCGAAGTGATGCAGTCCACGACGATCTACAAGTTCACGACCTTCTAATTCTTCCGCCACGGATCGAGCCATGTCAGACACGCAACCAGCAGAGCGGGCCTCCTCCGCCGCCCCGGCGATTCCGGGGTATCAAATCATCGAGAAGTACGCCGAAACCAGCCGGGCGGAGGTCTGGAGCGCTCTTCAGATCTCCCTCGAACGAACGGTCACGCTCTGGGTGCTCAAGCACGAGTCCGCCGCCGACCACGGCGTGGCGGATCACTTCGAGCGCGTAGCCCGCGCCGTCTCGCGCATCCGCCACCCGAATTTCGTCCAGGTGATCGACATTTCGCGCCTCCAGGACGGCACCCCGTACATGGTGCTCGAGAATGTCGAGGGCGCGTCGCTCACCGCGACGCTTCACGTCGACCGCCGCTTCGACCAGAAGCGCGCCGCCGCCATCGTGCTCGAGATCGCCAAGGGGCTCGACTTCGCCTGGAAGCAATGCGGCTTCATCCATCGCAACATCAAGCCCGACACGATTCTGTTGAGCGCAGGCGACGCGGTCAAGATTACCAACTACAACACCGCGGCGCTGGTGCGTCCCGGCGAGAACCCGCTCGCCTACGACGGCGGCATGGTCGTCGGCACGCCAAACTACGCCTCGCCCGAACAGATCGAGTGCCTGCGCACGATCGACTTCCATTCGGACATGTACAGCACCGGCGCCCTGTTCTACCAGATGGTCACCGGGCTCATGCCCTTTGGTGGCGAATCCGACCAGATGAAGGTGCTCGACCTCCAGCGCTCGGGCACGCTCGAAGATCCGCGCAGCATCGTCCCGACCGTGCTGCCCGGCATCGTCCACATCATGCAGCGGATGATGGCCAAATCCCCCGAGGAGCGATATGCCTGGTGGCAGGACGTCGTCGAGGACCTTCAGCGCGTGCTCGCGGGTCGTCCGCCCTACATCCCTTCCGGCTCCTACGTGGCGCCGCTCAGCACGATCGCCGTCTCCGGCGCCGGTGCCGCCGCCTCCGAGGTGTCGCCTGGCGCTGCCAAGCCCAAGCGGCGCATCCGGCAGACCGCGTCCGTCTCGCAGACGCCTTCGTCCGCGCGCCCTGCCGCCGGTCCCGGCTGTCTCGGGCGCCTGCTGGGCCTCGCCTTCGTCGTCGCGGTCTGCGCCTTCGTCGCCCACCAGCGCATCCAGTCACTCGAACGTCCCGTCGCCGCGTCTGGCGATCAAGCGACGCTTTCCTCCGAGTCCGTCTCCGCCGCACCCGACGTCGAGACGGTCGATGCTGCGGAACAACCGGCGGACGCAGCCGAATCGGCCGCTGATGCGACCGACGAATCGTCCACCTCGGCGGAGCCCGCGCTCGATCCCGCGGCAGGCGAGGGCGATGCCGCTTCGATCGCGGCCAGCGCCGCGGCTTCGACCGCCACCGCCCCGTCCGCCACGGACGCCGTGCCGGGAGTCGACGTCCAGGAGCAGTTGCTCAAGGACATCCACGAGGCCTTGAAGACGCGGCCCTTCTCCGAGGCCGTGGCTTTCGCGAAGAAGACGTTCAAGGAAAACGAAGCTAGCCCCGGCGTCGATCTCGCCGAGTGCAGGCGGATATGGGACGCGCTCCGGACGGCCTGCTCGTTCGAGGACATGCTGGGCCATGCCGTCGCCTCCAGCCACGGTTCCCGCAAGATGTCCGTCGCCGGCGAGGAATTCGTGTTCACCACGACGGCCTACGCCGATGGCGAACTGATCGGCTTGGCCGCGCCCATGGACGGCACGGCCGCGAAGCCCGTTCGCATCAAAGTCGCCAGGATGGCGCCGCAGGAGATGTACGATCTCGTGCTCTCGACCGCCGCCAGCACGAACCGGGCCGACCTCTTTTCCCGCGCCTTCCTGATCATGAAGGTCGGGGACGCAGGCGGGTTCTCGCTGTTCGTCGAGAAGCACAAGCTCGACGAACTCGCCCCCTTCATCGACTACGTGGGAAAATGAAGTCCGCCACGGCCATCGCGATCCTCGCAGCCTTCGCGCTCGCGACCTGCAACGTCGTCCTCGGGCCGCTGAACCAGGACGAGGGCTGGTACCTGCTCGCCGGCCTCGACACCGCCTCGGGCATGATGCCGTACCGCGACTTCTTGTTCACGCAGGGCCCCGCGATGCCGCTGGTCTACGCCGCCGCGTCGCCCCTGTGGGGCCCTTTCGGCGTTCTCGGGGGGCGGATCTTCACCGCGCTGCTCGGCCTCGCCGCCGCCGCGTTCTGCGCCGGCGCCGCCTGGCGCCTCGCACCGGATCGCGCGAGGCCGCTCGCCGCCCTCGCCGCCTGGCTTCTCACCGCGGCCTGCCCCGTCTTCAGCTACTTCACCGTCATCCCCAAGACGTATGCCCTTTCGAGCCTCTTCATCGCCGCGGCGTTCTTCACGCTCGCCGGCGCGCGGACCTGGCGCTTCGAATGCGCAGGCGCGCTCCTCGCCCTGGCCGCCGGCACCCGCATCTCGCTGGGCGTCCTGCTCGCGGTCGTCGGCTTCGGCCTGCTCGTCCTGCGCCGCCGCCCCGGGCTCGGCTGGGGCTGGTTCCGCTTCGGCCTCGGTGGCGGCCTCGTCCTCGCGGCCGTCTACGGCACCTTCGCCGCGCTCGCTCCCGAGGGGCTGCTCTTCTCGCAGACATACCACGCCTCCCGCACCGACGCGCCGTTCCTCCAATGGGCGCTGCTGCGCGCGGGTTCGCTCTCGCGCCTGCTGCAAGGGTATTTTCCGATGGCCGTGGCTGCGGGCGTCGCCCTGGCCGCGGGACGCCGCCGCGGCTTCCGGCCCGCACCCGTCTTCTGGCTCGCGCTCGCGGGCTTCGCCGCCGCGACGGTCGTCCACTATCTCGCGCCGTTTCCGTACGACGACTATCAGACGCCCGTGATGCCGCTCGCCGCCGCCGTCGCTGCCGCGCTGCTCGCGGCCGCGGTGGCGGAGTCCGGACTCCGCCACCGCGTGGTGGCCTGGACGCTGGTCGTGATCGCCGGTCTGTTCATGGTCGCGTCGCCGCTTTGCATGGACTGGGTGACGATCCGCAAGGACCGCTTCTGGGTGGAGATGAAGGAGACCCCCGATCTCTTCAAGCTCCGCGAGGCCGGCGCGTGGCTGCGTGCGAACACCGCCCCCGGCGACGTGCTGCTCACGCAGGACGCGTATCTCGCCGTCGAGGCCCGCCGCAAGGTCTTGCCCGGCCTCGAGATGGGGCCCTTTAGCCTCTTCCCGGATCTCGACGACGCGACTGCCCGACGCCGTCGCGTCCACAACGTGTCGACGCTCGCGACGGCGATCGCCGAGACGGACGCTCCCGTCGCCGCGCTCAGCGGCTACGCCTTCGCCGTATCCTGCCCGACGACCGATCGTCTCGCGCCGGAGCAGCGGGAGACGCTGCTGCAGGCCGTTCGGGCGCACTACGAGCCGGCTGCGTCCGTGGCGGACTTCGGACAGGGCCATACGACGCTCGAACTCTATCGCCGCCGCGCGCCCGATGCGGACGCGGCGAACTGAACCGACAGACACCATCCGAAAGGCAGACATGAAAACCTATCTTGCAGTGGACCTCGGCGCCGGGAGCGGGCGCGTGATCGCGGCGCGCTTCGACGGTCGCACCCTGGCGATGGAGACCGTGAACCGCTTCGACAACGTCCCGGTCGAACTCAACGGCCATTTGCACTGGAACATCCCCTCGCTGCTGACGAACATCCGCGCGGGGCTCGCCGCCGCGAAGGCGAAATACGGCGGCATCGCCTGCGTGGGCGTGGACACCTGGGGCGTGGACTACGCGCTCATGGACAAGTCCGGCCGGATGCTCGGTCTGCCGTATGCCTACCGCGACGCCCGCAACGGCCCCGCCAACACGCAGCAGGTGTTCGATCGCTTCGGGCGCAAGGCGCTCTATCAGGCGACGGGCATCCAGTTCATGGACTTCAATACCGTCTTCCAGCTCCATGCGGAGCGACAGGAGCTGGATTCGCTCCTGCCCAAGGCCTCGCGCCTGCTCTTCACCCCCGATCTGCTGAACTTCGAGCTGTGCGGCGAGATGGCCAACGAGGCCACCATCGCCAGCACGAGCCAGTTGATCGACGTGCAGACGCGCGGCTGGTGCGCGCCGCTGCTCAAGACGCTCGAGATCCCCGCCGGTCTCTTCTCGCCGCCGGCGCAGCCCGGCACGATGCTCGGCGCTCTGCGCGGCGTGCCCGGCATGGACGGCGTTCCCGTCGCCCTCGTCGGCGCGCACGACACGGCCTCCGCCGTGGCCTCGGTGCCGGCGGATCCCGCCACATCCTGGGGCTATCTGGCCACGGGCACGTGGGCGCTGCTCGGCGTCGAGACGCCGGAGCCCGTCCTCTCGGATCTCTCCTACGAGCTCTCCTACACGCACGAAGGCGCCGTGAACGGCCAGTTCCGCTATCTCAAGAACTGCACCGGCATGTGGATGATCCAGGAGCTGCGCCGCGCCTGGAGCGAAGGCGGGAGCGCCCCCGACTTCGAGGCGCTGATGCGGCAGGCGGTGGCGGCGGAGCCGTTCCGCTCGTTCATCGATCCAGACTACCCCGCGTTCCAGTCGCCCGGCCGCATGCCGGAGAAGATGGCCGACTTCTGCCGCCTCACGCAGCAGCCGGTGCCCGAGACGCAGGGCGAGTTCTACCGCGCCGCGATGGAGGGCATCGTCATGCGCTATCGCGAAGTCTGGGGCGAGCTCGAGCAGCTCACCGGCCGCAAGCGCGACGTGCTGCACATGATCGGCGGGGCGACGAAGGACGCGCTGCACTGCCAGATGGCGGCGGACGCGCTCGACATCGCCATCGCCTGCGGCCCCGCCGAGGGCGCCGCGATGGGCAACGCCGTTGCGCAAATGGTCGCCACCGGCGACCTGCGCGACTTCGAGCAGGGACGGAGTCTCGTGCGCGAGTCGATCGAGCTGGTCCGCTGGACGCCGAAGGACCCCGGAGCCTGGCGCGAGGCGTTTCCCCGCTGGCAGGCCGCCCGCGCCAAGGCCAAGCGATAAGGAGAACCTATGCAGATGCACGAGAAGAAGCGAAAAGTCACCATCGTCGGCGCGGGCGCCGTCGGTTCCACCTTTGCGTTCGCGCTGGCGCAGAGCGGCCTCGCCGACGAGATCGCGCTCGTCGATTTCTTCGCCGACCTCGCCAAGGGCCAGGCGATGGATCTGGCGCAAGGCGGCGCCTTCTTCCCGCAGGTGGACATCCACGCCGGCGACGAACGGGACTACGCCGACAGCGACATCGTCGCCATCACCGCCGGCGCCAAGCAGAAGCCCGGCGAATCGCGCATCGACCTGCTCAAGCGAAACGCCGGCATCCTCCGCGACATCGCCCTGAAGGTGGCGGCGTCCGGCTGCCGGGGCGTGATGCTCATCGTGAGCAATCCGGTGGACGTGCTGACCCGCATCGCGCTCGAGGCGGTCGGCTGGGATCGCGGACGCGTCATCGGCTCCGGCACGGTGCTGGACACCGCGCGCTTCCGCTACGCGCTGAGCAAGGACTGCGGCGTCGACGCCCGCAACGTGCACGGCTACATTCTCGGCGAACACGGCGACAGCGAATTCGCCGCCTGGTCGATGACCCACGTTGCCGGTCTCAAGATCGACGACTACTGCCACGCCTGCGGCAAGTGTCCGGACGGCGGGATGCGCAACCGCGACGAAATCGTCCAGGAGGTTCGCGAATCCGCCTACCACATCATCGGGTACAAGGGGGCGACGTACTACGCCATCGGCATGGCG
>JAAZAI010000152.1 GCA_012514445.1 Lentisphaerota bacterium | reverse complement strand
GCCGTCAGCCCCGCCGACGGTGCCGACTACGAAGACCCCTCCTGGTCGCCCGACGGCCGCCACATCGTGTGCACCCGCACCGCGGGCTTCAAGCGCTCGCTCACCGTGCTCGACACGATGGGGGACGCCCCGCAGCCGCTCATCTCCGTCTCGGGCGACTGGTACCTCCCCCACTGGTCCAAGACGAACCCCGGCCACTAGCCTCCTCTTTCCACCGGCGTCTTGCCGGCGCAAATCGAACCCTCACGCCCACAACCCAAAACCAAGAGATCACACCATGCGCATAGACAAATCCCTCCTCACCCTCTCCCTGGCGGTCTTCCTCGCCGCCTCCTTCGCCACCGGCTGCCGCACTGCCAGAAGCAAGGGCGGCAACACCGGACCCGGCGGCGACATGATCGGCGGCGGTGCAGTCGTCGAGGACGGCCTCTACAATCCCGGCGACAATCCCCTGGACCCGAACGTCAACTTCCAATCGCTCGAGCGCGCCACGGACGTCGGCGAATACTACCCCGTCTACTTCCAGTACGACTCCTCGATGGTCCCGCCCGAGGAAGCCTCCAAGGTCGCCGCGGTGGCCGAACTCCTCAAGGCCACGCCCGCCGTCGTCCTCGTCGTCGAAGGCAACTGCGACGAGCGCGGCACGAACGAGTACAACATCTCCCTCGGCGAACGCCGCGCCCTGGCCGTTCGCGAACAGCTCATCGCCCTCGGCGTCGACGGCGCCCGCGTCCAGACCGTCAGCTACGGCGAGGAGCGCCCGGCCGACGCCGGCCACGACGAAAACGCCTGGGTGAAGAACCGCCGCGCCGACTTCGCATTCTACCGCCGCTAAGGCGTAGGCCGGTTCCCTCCTGATTCACCTCCTGCGGCGCCCGGGCCTGTCGGCCGGGGTGCCGCAGTATTTTTTACCCGAACGCCATGATCTCGAACGACGCCCTTCAGGTGCCCGCGCTGCCGGACGGCCCCGTTCTCGTCGCCGTCTCCGGCGGCGCGGATTCGACCGCCCTGCTGCACCTGCTTCACCGCCGCCTCGACCCGGCGCGCCATCCGCTCGTCGTGGCGCACCTCCACCACGGCATCCGCGGCTCGGAGGCGGATGAAGACGCTCGCTTTGTCGAGACGCTCACGCAAGGTCTGGGGTTGACGTGCGTCTTCGGACGCGAAGAGGTCCCCGCGGAGGCCGAGCGAACCGGCGAATCCATCGAGATGGCCGCGCGGCGCCTGCGCCACGACTTCCTCCGGCGAACCGCCGCCGCGGAAGGCTGTGTCGCCATCGCCACGGGGCACACGGCAGACGACCAGATCGAGACGCTTCTGCTCCGCCTCGCCCGCGGCACCAGCCTGCGCGGCGTCGGCGGCATCAAGCCCGCCGCCGCGCCCAGAGCCGGCGGCGTCCCCGTCATCCGCCCGCTCCTCGGCCTGCGCCATGCGCAGCTCTGCGCCTGGCTCGTGGCGGAGTCCCTGCCCTGGCGCGAGGACGTCACGAACGCGGCGGACGACGCCGTGCGCAACGCCGTCCGCCACCACGTCGTGCCGGCCTTCGAGAAGGCGCTCGGCGCCGCCGCCGTCCCGTCCGCGTTGCGTTCAATGGCCCTGCTGCGGGAGGACGACGCATATCTCCAATCCCTCGCGGACGCCGCGGCCGGCGCGTGCGCCGTCGAAGGCGGCGGACTGCGCGTCGTCTCACTCCAGGCGCAACCGCTCCCCCTGTTCCGCCGCATCGTCGCGACATGGCTCTACGACGCCGGACTGGATTCCGCCGACGTTTCGCTGACCGCACTCGACCGCGTCGGGGCGCTCTGCGCGGGATCGGAGGCGGGGACGCGCGACGCGACGCTCGGCGGCGGCTGGATCGTCCGCCGCTGCAACGGCGCGCTTTCCGCGCTGCCGCCCGCATCGCCACAAGACGCGCTTCGCGAGGCGTTCTGCGCGCGCTTCGCGATTCCCGCCGCAGCGACCACGCTCGGGCCTTTCCGCCTCGCGACGGACGCCCCGGCGCTTGCCGTGCGCTTTTCGCCGGGCCCGCTGATTCGGCAGCCCCGGAGCGCCTCGCCCCTCACCCTGCCACAGGCCTGCACGATCGACGCCGCGCTGGCCGGGCGCATCGCCGTTCTGCGTCCGCCGCGCCCCGGCGACCGGATCGCACCCGCCGGCAGCGGCATCACGCAGAAACTTTCAGACATTCTGACGAATCTCAAGGTGCCCCGCGCCCGGCGCTCCCACGTGCCCGTCCTGGCGCTTGAAGACGGCACCGTGCTCTGGCTCCCCGGCCATGCCGTGGCTGAAGCCGCAGCCGTTCACGGTGCGCGATCCGGCATCCAGATCGAACTCGTCCGACGGTGATGGGCAACGGAGTATAGCCAAAATAAACCGCACAAACAGATGCCGCGCCAGTGCTGCTTTTCGTGCCTTTTTGTGTTTTTCGTGGCTATGAATTCCCTCCCCTACCCGCGAATCTCCGCCAAGGGAAGGCGTTTTTCCCGGGCTGCGCCGCTGAAAAACTGCCTTCCCGCCTCGCTGACGAGAAGAGAGCGCAAGAAGAGCCGCGGAGGGAATGTAGAGCGATCAGCGACGGCCGAAGGCCGACAACATTCACGCCGCTTCGCGGAGATTCGCGGGAGGAGCGGCTATTCGAGAAGCGCGTTCGACTCGTCGCGCTCGGGGTTCCACTGGACTTCGCCGCCGTTGTCCTGGACGGCCATCCCGGGCACCAGTACTTTCTTCTTGAGCAGTGGCTCCACGTGCCAGTCGGCGAAGAGGGCGTTGGCGCAACTGCGGTGGCGGTAGCCGGTTTCGTCTAGCGCCTCGTCGCCCATGGTCGAGGCATGGACCTTGGCGACGGTGCCGTTCGGCGACTCGGAAAGAACAACGAAAACCGACGGCTTTCGGACCTGGGACATGCGCATGCGCTTGGTGAAGGCGGGATTTTCGCGTTCCGGATTGAAAATCCAGTGGTTCATCGCATAGGAGCAGTAGAAGTCGGTCTGCGTACCGGACACGTAATTCGCGAGCTTGTTCTGGGTCGTTGGCGATTTGGGGCAGATGAACGTGCTTTTGCCGATGCCGGCGCAGGGCACCTTGCCCTTTTGCTTTAGTGCGATGTAGGACTCCAGGCCAATATAGGGAGGAACGACGTTGAACCAGGCGTCGACGACGCCGATGTCGGCCTCTTCACCGCTGCCGTCCAAGGTGCCATCGCCCGGGAAGATGCCGCGGTGTTCGTCCATGTACATCGAAAACCCCTGCCCCCACTGTCGGAGGTTGTTCGAACATTCAGTGGCCTTTCCCCTCTCGCGCAACACCTCGACCACGGGCACCAGCAGCCCGCCCAGGACGATCATGATTCCGATGACGACCATCAGCTCGATCAGCGAAAACGCCGCTTCCGCCAAACCACCCTCCGCTCCATCTCGTTGATCGCGCATGCAAGTTTCCTTCCAAATATGAATTTGTGCCCTGAAGCGTCCCCAAAGACACGTTGGATTCTAGCACAGCGCCGACGCAGATGCAAAGTGGAAACGGAGACATACCGCTTTTCAAACGGCGCGTGATCTGATAGACTTTTGCCGCAATGAGCAACGACAAGGTACTTGACTTCCACTACGCCGTGGAGAACACCGAAATCATCGTGGCACCCTCCGGCCACCTTGAGACGTTCGGGAACACCCTTGTCCACTACACGCTGGTCTGCGAGTCGATGGACTCCATCGCGCAGGCCAAGGTGCGAACGGGCCGCATGAAGCTGCTCAGGCCCCAGATCATCACGCCTTCGGACTATTCGAAGATGCTGCTGGAGGGCTTCGGAGACGAGGCCCGCAAGTACATCGAGTGGCTCGAGGAGCACGACCACGACGTCCACATCCTCCGCTACGGCTACACGCTCAAGCAGGAGGCATTCTCCGAGGAGGTCGTCACCGCGCCCGTCCAAGAGGTCCTCGAACGCGTCAAGCAGGCCGCGGCCGCCCACAAGGACCCCTTCCAGGCCATCGTCCTCGGCGTCGACTCCCCGTGGGACGTGTGCCTGGTCAAGCTGTTCTGGACGATGGTCCGCCACTCCGCGCGCAAGAACATCCTCGATCTGGCCCAGCAGCACCTCTTCGAGAAGAAGGATGGCCTGCCCTACGCCGTGCACAAGGAGGTCGAGGAGGCCTTCGCCGCCGCGGAAAAGGACGCCTCCCTCGTCAAGCCCCTCGGCGCGCTGCTCAAAAAGCACAACGTCTTCAACCTCTACGAAGACCGCTTCTTCCACCTCATGGGCCACTAGGCCTTCGGAACGCCCTTCTCTTCACAACAAGCCAACGAACCCCATACGATGAAAATGACGATCACGGAAAAAATCATCGCCCGCGCCGCCGGGCTCGACCACGTCAAACCCGGCGACAACGTCTGGACGAAGGTCGACGTTCTGCTCACCCACGATGTCTGCGGCCCCGGCACGGTCGGCATCTTCCACCGCGAATTCGGCGCCGACGCCAAGGTCTTCGACCGCGAGGGCGTCGTCATCATGCCGGACCACTACATCTTCACGAAGGACGAGAAGGCCCACCGCAACGTCGACACGATGCGCGCGTTCGCCAAGGAGCAGGACCTCACCTACTTCTACGATCCCGGCACGCCCTCCTACTGCGGCGTCTGCCACCTCGGCCTGCCCCAGAAGGGGCACGTGCGCCCCGGCGAGATCATCATCGGCACTGATTCCCACACGTGCAGCCACGGCGCCCTCGGCGCCTTCGCCACGGGCGTCGGCAACACGGACGCGGGCTTCGTCATGGGCGCCGGCAAGATCCTGCTGAAGGTCCCCGAGACCATCCGCTTCGTCCTGAACGGCCGCAAGCCAGACTACGTCTCCGCCAAGGACATGATCCTGCGCATCATCGGCGACATCGGCGTCGACGGCGCCACCTACTGCGCCATGGAGTTCACCGGAGAGGCCGTCGCCGCCCTCTCCATCGACGAGCGCATCACCATCTGCAACATGGCCATCGAGGCCGGCGGAAAGAACGGCATCATCGCGCCCGACGAGAAGACGCTCGACTACGTGCGCGCCCGCACGTCGAAGCCCTTCACCCCCGTCTACGGCGATCCCGACGCCCCGGTTCTCAAGACCTACACGTACGACGTCTCGACCTTCGAGCCCTGCGTCGCCCGTCCGCACATCCCGAGCAACTACGCCACCGCCCGCCAGGCGGCCGACGTGAAGCTCGACCGCGCCTACATCGGCTCCTGCACCGGCGGCAAGCTCGAGGACTTCATCATGGCCGCCCGCGTCCTCAAGGGCCGCAAGGTCGCCATCGAGACGTGCCTCGTGCCCGCCACGGTCGAAATCGCCGAGCAGATGATGGCCACGAAGATCGACGGCCAGTCCCTCGTCGAGATCTTCGCCAACGCCGGCTGCGTGCCCGTCGCTCCGCCTTCCTGCGCCGCCTGCCTCGGCGGTCCGG
>JAAZAI010000019.1 GCA_012514445.1 Lentisphaerota bacterium | reverse complement strand
GAGATGTCCGGCCGCCTCGAGGAAATCCCCGGCGAGGAGGCTTTCCCCGCCTACCTGGAGACCGTCGTCGCCTCGTTCTACGAGCGCGCCGGCCGCGTGCGCCTGCGCGACGGCGGCACCGGCTCCGTGACCATCGGCGGCGCCGTCTCCCCGGCCGGCGGCAATTTCGACGAGCCCGTCACGCAGGCCACGATCAAGGTCGTGGGCGCCTTCCACGGCCTCTCCCGCGCCCGTTCCGACGCGCGCCGCTACCCCGCCATCGACCCGCTCGACTCGTGGAGCAAGTACACGGGCGTCTGCGACCCCAAGGCCGTCGCCAAGATCCGCGCGGTCCTCCGCCGCGGCAACGAGATCGCCCAGATGATGAAAGTCGTCGGCGAGGAGGGCACCGCGATGGAGGACTTCGTGCTCTACCTCAAGAGCGAGTTCGTCGACGCCGCCTACCTGCAGCAGGACTCCTTCCACGAGACCGACGCCGCCTGCCCCGCCGAGCGGCAGCGCCACGTGCTCGCGGACATCGAGCGCATCGTCGACGCGAAGATGAAGTTCGCGGACCGGGATGCGGCCCGTTCGTTCTTCCACAAGCTCACGCAGCTCATTCGCGACTGGAACTACTCGAAGTGGGACTCCCCCGAGTTCAAGGAACTCGAGAAGCGCGGCCGCGCCGCCGTCCAGAGCGTGCTGGCCTGACGCCGAAGACAAAGCTCGCGACGAAGTCAACTCACGCACTCACGCTCTCACGCACTCACGCACTTTCCACGCGAATCGACAAAGCTTACGACAAAGTTCGCGACAAAGTTAACTCACGACTCACGCTCTCACGCACTCCCACACTCCCACACTCCCACACTCCCCATGAACCCCCTCCCTCTTTGGATCGCACCCGTTCCCGGCGACTTCCAGCCCCACCTCACGCCCTTCCTGCTGCCCGGCGACGTCGTGCGCCCCTGCATCGTCGTCTGCCCCGGCGGCGGGTATGGCGGACGCGCCCGCCACGAGGCCGATCCCATCGCGCGGAAGTTCAACGACCTCGGCTTCCACGCCTTCGTCCTGGAATACCGCGTGCATCCGCAGGCGCACTTTCCGGAGCCGCAGCAGGACGCCCTGCGCGCGATCAAGCTCGTGCGCGCCCGCGCCGCCGAGTTCCGCATCCGCCCGGACGCCATCGCGATCCTCGGCTTCTCCGCCGGCGGCCACCTCGCGGTCAGCGCCTCGTTCCTCTACGATCGGATCGAGGCGAACGCCGGCGACGGCGCCGACGCCGTCTCCGCGCGTCCCGACGCCTCGATTCTCTGCTACGCCGTGATCAGCGGCGTCGCCGAGCCCCACAGCGGCTCGTTCAAGAACCTCCTCGGCACGACCGAGCCGGCCGAGGCGGAGCTGCAGGCGCTTTCCGGCGAACGCAACGTGGATGCGGACACGCCGCCCGCGTTCCTCTGGCACACCGCCGAGGACGGCGCCGTCCCCGTGGCGAATTCCCTCAACTACGCCGCCGCGCTGCGCAAGGCCGGCGTCCCCTTCGCGCTGCACGTCTTCCCGTTCGGGTCCCACGGCCTCGGCCTCGCGCCGGACCGGCCGGACATCGCCCGCTGGCCCGAACTCTGCGCCGACTTCCTCCACCGCCTCGGGTGGTAGGCGCTTCAGCCGCGCGCGGCGTAGTTCTTCTCGAGCCACTGGCGATAGGCGCCCGTTCGGACGGACTCCACCCACGCCGCATTGTCGAGGTACCAGCGCACCGTCTTCTCGAAGCCGGACTCCGCCGTCTCCGTCTGCCGCCAGCCGAGGTCGCGCTCGAGGCGCGAGCAGTCGATCGCGTAGCGGTGGTCGTGGCCCGGCCGGTCCTTCACGTAGGTGATCAGGCTTTCGCGCGGCTTGCCGGAGGCCAGCGCCGGGGCGAGGCGGTCCACCGCGGCGCAGATGCGCTTCACGACATCGATGTTCGTCAGCTCGCAGCGCCCGCCGACGGCGTACGTCTCGCCCGGCGCGGCCTGCGTCATGATCGTCCAGATCGCCGCGCAGTGGTCCTCGACGTGCAGCCAGTCGCGCACGTTGAGCCCCGCGCCGTAGACCGGAAGGGGCTTGCCCTCGAAGGCGTTGAGGATCATCAGCGGGATGAGCTTCTCCGGAAACTGGTAGGGGCCGTAGTTGTTGGAGCAGTTGGAGATCGTCGTCGTCAGCCCGTACGTGTCATGGTAGGCGCGCACGATGTGGTCCGACGACGCCTTGGAGGCGGAGTACGGGCTGTGCGGGTCATACGGGGTGGACTCGGTGAAATAGCCGGTGTCCCCGAGGCTGCCGAACACCTCGTCCGTGCTGACGTGGTGGAAGAGGGCCATTCGATCCAGACGCTCCTTGGCCGCCTGCACGAGGTTGAACGTGCCGACGATGTTCGTCTGGATGAAATCGTCCGGCGCGACGATGGAGCGGTCGACGTGCGATTCCGCCGCGAAGTGGCAG
>JAAZAI010000151.1 GCA_012514445.1 Lentisphaerota bacterium | reverse complement strand
GGCTCCGGGAGTCGAAGTTTGTCCGCTGTCGGAGTGGGGCCCGGCGAGGCTGAAGCAGCCGCCGGTGAAACTTGAAATTTGAAACTGGAAACTGGAAACTGTGCAGAGGTGCTATGGGACTAGCGGCTAGCGGCTAGCAACTAGCGGCTAGCGACTCACACGAGCTTGCCGAGCAGGGCGACGGCGTCGGAGCCGCCTTTGCCCTTCAGGAATTCCGTGATGACGGGGATGAACTTCGCCACCATCTCCTGGTTCAGGTTCACGACAAAGCTTAGGACTAAGCTTAGGTGCGATCAGGCGCGGTAGACGTGCTCGGGGCCGGGATAGGCGCGGCTCTGGACGTCCGCGACGTACGCCGCCACGGCCGCCTTGGCGATGTCGCCGCATGTCGCGTAGCGTTTCACGAAGCGGGGCAGGGGACCGTCGGTGAGGCCGAGCAGGTCGGCGATGACGAGAATCTGCCCATCGCAGGCGTTGCCGGAGCCGATGCCGATGGTGGGAACCGGGGAGATGGCCGTGAGGCGCTCCGCGACATCCGCCATCACGCATTCGAGCACCGTGCAGAACGCGCCGGCCTCGGCGACGGCGCGCACGTCGTCTTCGAGGCGCGCGACTTCGTCCTCCGTGCGTCCCTTGGCGGCGTAGCCGCTCGCCTTCACGGACTGCGGGAGCACGCCGAGGTGCGCCATGACGGGGATGCCGTTCGCGACGAGCGCGCGGATGACTTCCGCGCGGCACGCGCCGCCTTCCAGCTTCACCGCGTCCGCCCCGGCTTCCTGAAGGAAGCGGCCGGCGTTGCGGAGCGCTTCCTCGGTCGAGAGGTGGTAGGAGAGGAAAGGCATGTCGGCGACGAGAAGCGCGCGCTGGACGCCGCGGCGGACGGCCGCGACGTGGTGGAGCATCATCTCCATCGTGACGGGCAGGGTGGTGGAGAATCCCAGAGACGTCGTGCCGAGGGAGTCGCCGACGAGGATCAGCGCCACCCCGGCGTCGTCCGCGATGCGGCCCGTGATGGCGTCGTACGCGGTGACGGTGGCGAGCGGCGCACCGCCCTTGCTCTCGCGGATTTTTCTGACAGTCCAGTTTTGCATGATGCCTCCTTGCGACGTCTAGGCGAGGTCGATGTGCAGCTTGCGCCTGAGGTAGGTCGGCTTGTCGAGGTTTTCGCCGTTTCGGCAGGTGGCGGTCTGCGAATCGAAGCGGTTGTTGTAGGTGGATCTCTCCGCCTTGCCGCGGGAGGCTCTCCCGGCGGAGGCGTAGCGCGCGCCGCCCTTGCCTGGTTCCGGCGGCGATGATGCGGGCGCATCGTCGTCGTGCTCGTCGGCTTCGGACGCGTAGAGCGGGTTCCATTCGCGGAAGAGGAGGACGACGATGCGCAGGGAGTCTCCGACCGCCTTGTCGAGGACGGTGCCCATGCGGATCTGCGCGTCCATCGAGATCGCGGAGCCGATGGAGGCCATCGTCCGGGCGATTTCGGCGAGCCGCAGGTCTTCGCCGCCGATGATGCCCACGAGCGCGGCCTTCGCGGTGGCGAGCTTGCCCCCGACGCCGGTTCCCTTGTTGCCGAGGAGCGTGCCGAGGGCGGCGTCGACGCGGCCGGGGCCGCTCGCGACGCCGACGCCGAGGCTGCACGAGCCGCGGCCGCTGCGCACGATGCCCAGCAGCGTGGCCGGATCGATGTTGATGTAGCCCGGGATCGCCATGAGCTTCCAGAGCAGCGTGATGCCGTCGGCGAGCGTGTCGGTGGCGGCCGCGAAGGCGGCTTCGAGCGTCGCGTCGTCGGCGGCGGGGCAGAGATCGTCGTTGCGGCAGATCACGCGAACGTCGCCGAGGCGCCCGGAGGCCTGCTCGGCCTCTGCGGCCTTGCGCCCGATCTCCATGCCCTCGAAGCCGAACGGCACGACCATGAAGACGATCGTGGCGACGTTGCGCTCCGCGGCGGCCGCGAGGATCTTGGGGAGGACTCCCGAGCCGGTGCCCTTGCCGAGGCCGGCGACGACCGCCGCGATCTTGGCGTTCTCGAACACGGCGGCCAGCGCGGGCGTCTCGTCGGCGGCCATGCCGGCGCCGTTGCGGTCGCCGCCGGAGCCGGCGCCGTCGAAGCGCGTGGCGCCGATGCGGATCTGCTGGCAGCGCGTGAGCCGCGAAATGGCGTTGAAGTCGGTGTCGATGGCGACGGCGCGGATCGCGCCCTCGGTGTTGCGCGCGACGGCGTCGACGATCTTTCCGCCGGCGCCGCCCAGCCCGATCATCATGAAGCCCGGTTCGTTCATGGGCGGCCTCCACTTCTTCCAAACCAGTTGAACAGGCGGCTTCGGCCGCTGGATTCTGCGGGCTGTTCGTCCTGCCGGACCTTCGCGGCGCGAAGCAGCGCGCCGTAGAGGGCGGCGTAGCGGATCTTCTCCGGATCGTCGTCGATCTCGGGGCAGTCGAGCGGGGGCAGGGAACCCACCGCGCAGGGGATGCCGTCGAAGACGCGCGTCACGAGGGTCGGCAGCTCGCGGAGCAGGGCGCCGCCGCCGCAGAGGACGATGCCGGCGCCGAGGCCCTCGAGGCCGCCGACGGCGCGCACGTCGTCGCGGATGATCCGGATCATTTCGTCGAGACGGGCGTTGACGACCATGTCGAGTGCGCGCAGCTTGATCTTCTTGCCGATGCCCAGCACCTTGGGGACGGGGACCTGCTCGGCGGGATCCACGCCGTCGAGAATGGCCTGCGCGGCGGCGTGCTTGAGTTCGGCGGCCGATTCGTCCTTGCCCGTGTGGAAAGCGCAGAGGATGTCGTTGGTGACGTGGTCGCCGCCGATCGCGAGATGTCCGACGGCGAGGATTTTCTCGTCGCGGGTGATGCTCCAGGACGTGGTGCCGCCGCCCAGGTCGATGACGAGCACGCCGTTGCGCCGCTGTTCGGGCGAGGTGCAGCCGAGGGGCGCGGAGGCCGCGGCGCTGAACACGGTGGCGACGACGGCTCCGGTCTCTTCGACGGCGGCGATGACCGCACGGGCGCTGTTCGCGTCGACATGGGTGCGGATGCCGTTGACGACGAGCTCGGATGCCGTGAGCGAGACGGGGTCGTCGACGACGCGCTTGGCGTCGATCACGTAGTCGCACTTGATGTCTTCGAGCGTGGTGCGGCCGCTCGGGACGGGCGTGTCGCGCATGTGCGCGATGGCGGCGGCGACGTCCTCTTCGTCGACCTCGCCGTACTCGGCATCGATCTCGGCCCGGCCGTGGATGGGCATGCCCTGCAGGTCGCCGCCGGAATAGACGAGATCGAGCTGGTTGATGTCCACGTTGCCGCTTTCGGAGAGCTTCTTGAGCACGGAGGCGACAGTGGTGGTGACGGACTGCGGCGAGACGACTTCGCTTTTGCGCACGCCGGAGGTCTTGGCGACGCTCACGGCGACGATGGCGGGCGGGCCGGCGGTCTTGGGGGAGTGGATTCCGAGCAGCGCGACGGTTCGCGCCGTGCCGACTTCGAGGACGACGAGAGGTGTTTTAGCCATGGTCAGATCCCATAGACGAGCTTGGTTTCGAGGAGGACGTCGAAGCGGATCAGCGGCGCCGCTTTCGGATCGGCCAGCGTTTCGGAGGCCATCTTGAGCGCGAGCCGGATGTTCTGGGGGGAGGTCATTTCGTTCCAGACGAGGCGGATTTCCCGCCGGCTGTCGGACGTGAGCAGGATGATGTAGATGCGTCCGGAGACGTCGATCTGGTTGATCTTGAAGGAAATTCCCTCCATCGCGTTGTAGGCGTTGACGATGTCGAGGGCCGTCCGGTACTTGTCCGAGACGATCTGGCCGGGTTGCATCTGGATCTTGCGGTTCCCTTCGATGAGAATGGGGATCGTCGACCAGCGCCTGCGCTGAAATTCCTCCATCGCCAGCACGTTGCCGTCCTGATCCACCGCGAAGTTCGTCGCGCCCACCTTCATCACCGGGACGCGGTCCGTCGCGACGATCGTCACGTGGTCCGGGAAGCGCTTCACGATGCGCGCGTCGCGGAGGTTCGGGAGGTTGCGGAGCAGCTCCCGGCGCTTCTTCGCGGCGCTGAACGCGTGGAGGTTGACGCCCTCGCGGATGCCGGTCAGCTCCTTGAGGCGCTGGGGCGTGACGCAGAGCTCGGTCGAGATGTCGAGCGTGCGGATCGCGTAGCGGGGGTTTTCGGAGAACATCAGCCGGGAGAGGGTCTGCCAGCCGATGACGAGGCCGACGCAGACCAGCATCGAGAGCAGGATGATGCCAAGGGCCTTCAAATGCATTGCGCGCTCTCCAGGATCCGTTCGCAGAGCGCGGGGAAGGCGATTCCCGCCTTGGCGGCGGATTTGGGCAGGATGCTGTTCGCCGTGCAACCCGGAATCGAATTGAGTTCGAGCGCGTAGGGAACGCCTTCGGGCGAGATGCGGAAATCGACGCGGGCGACACCGCGCGCGCGGACAGCCTTGAAAGCCGCCAACGCCTGCGCCCGCACCTCGCGCGCGATCGCCGCGTTCGCCGGGTCGCCTTCCGGGAACGTGTAGACCGTCGTGCCGCCGGACTGGTACTTGGCCGTCCAGTCGTACCAGCCGTCGCCGATCTTCGGCGTGATCTCGACGATCGGGAGCACCTGCTCGCCGACGATGGGGACGGTCCATTCGCGCCCCGGGATGTACGCCTCGAGCAGGATCGTCTCGCCGTACTTCGCGGCCTCCGCGAGCGCCGCGGGGAACGCCGCCGCATCTTTCACGATGGAGACGCCGACGCTGGAGCCCTGGCAGGGCGGCTTCACGACGACCGGCAGCCACGGCGGCGCGGCGCCCGCGATCGCGTCGCTGCGGACGACGGCGCCGTCCGGCACCCGCACCCCGCCGGCCTGGAAGGCCTCGCGGGCCAGCAGCTTGTCGAACGAAATCCGCGAAGACGCCGCATCCGAGCCGGTGTAGGGGACGCCGAGGCGGCGCAGGACCTTCTGCACCCCGCCGTCCTCGCCGAACGTGCCGTGCAGCGCGATGAAGACGGCTTCGACTTCGGGCGGCAGCGCGAAGGCGTCCTGCGCGTCGACCTCGACGGCGAAGACCCGGTAGCCGGCTTCGCGAAGCGCGCCCGCGACGGCGGTCCCCGACAGCATGGAGATGTCGCGTTCGCTGGAGCTGCCGCCCATCAGGACGGCGACGGTGTGGAATCTTCTGTTCATGGCTATTGGAAGAGAATCTCCTCCTCTTTCGCCGTGCCGGACAATTCCCGCACGGCGGAGGCGGCGCAGGCCCCCCAGAAGGTGGGCGACTGGAAGAACTTTAGCAAGGGGATCCTCTCGGCGTCCTCGACGAAGACGGGCATGACGCCGAAGCGCTTTTCGAATTCGGCCTTCGCGTCGTCGAGATAGCCGATCGTGTCCACCAGGCCGTTGTCCAGCGCCTCCTGCGCGAGCAGGATGCGCCCGTCGGCGATGGCGCGCACGCGCGCCTCCTCGAGCCCGCGGCCTTCGGCGACGATCGAGACGAAGCGCGAATGCATCGCGTCGACCATGTCCTGGAGCATCTGCTGCTGTTCCGGGGTCAGTTCGGCGAACGGGCTGAGGATGTCCTTGTTGCCACCGGACTTGATCGTCACGCTTTTCAAGCCGATCTTGCCCGCCAGCTCCTGGACGTTGAAGCTGTTGAGAATGACGCCGATCGACCCGGTGAGCGTCGTGGGGTTGGCGACGATGGCGTCCGCCGCGGTCGCGATGTAGTAGGCGCCCGATGCGGCCACCGAGCCCATCAGCACGACGACGACGCGGTTCGTGTCGGCGGCCTTGAAGTCCTTCAGGCTCTTCCAGAGGACGTCGCTGGCGGTGATCCCGCCGCCGCCGCTGTTCACGTAGAGCAGAATGCCGGCGATGTCGGGGTTGTCCTTGGCCGAATGGATCTTCCGGAGCGCGGCCTGCGAACTGGCCGGATCGACGACCCAGCCGGAGGAATCATCCTCCTCCGTGATCATCCCGCTGAGCTTGACCATGAGGACGTTCTGGGCGCCGTTCACGACTGCGTCCGCGCTCAGTTCCGAGGATTGGCCGACCTCCGCCATGAGCGCCTTGATCGATCCGGAGGCCATGTTCACGGCCTGCATGCAGCCGGCGAAGACGGCCAGCGAGGCGAGGATGCAGACGACGACGAACGCGAATGACATCATCATGCAGCCGCGCAGGCAGGAGGCGGACCAGGACTCCCGCACCGGCGGGGCGGGCCGGGGAACCGAATGCGTCGCAGGGGCATTGTGCGCGGGAACCGGGGGAGGGGGCGGCGCGTCGGTGGCGAATCCTTCGGGAGGTGTGTCGTTCATGGTTTCAGGTCTTTGATTTGCTCGGCGGGGGCGGGGATTTTCCCAGGAATTCGAGAACTTTCTTCAAATCTTCCCAGGCGCTTTTCTTCGCTGGCGCGTACCGCAGGAGGTAGGCGGGATGGAAGCTGGGCATCAAGGGGATGTCGCCGTGCTTGTGCCAGACGCCGCGCACCTTCGTGATGCTGGCCTTCATGTCGCCGGTGAGCCCCTTGAAGGCGGTGGCGCCGAGGGCGACGAGGCACTTCGGGCGGATCAGGGCGATCTGCCGTTCCAGCCAGGGCATGCACGCCTCGATTTCGGAGGGCTCCGGCACGCGGTTTTTCGGAGGACGGCACTTCACGATGTTGGCGATGAAGACTTCTTCGCGCTCGTAACCCATCGCCGCGATCATCTTCGTGAGGAGCTGCCCGGCGGCGCCGACGAACGGCTCGCCGCGGGCGTCCTCGTCTTCGCCGGGGCCTTCGCCGACGAACATCACCTCGGGCGCAACGCGGTTGCCCGTTCCGGGCACGGTCCGGGTGCGGCTGTTGCACAGGGCGCAGGCGCGGCACTGGGCGATCGCGGTCGCGATGTCGTCGAGCGTGGCAAAGTCCGCGGCGGCGGGAGCCGGCGCCGTCGCGGGCGCAAGGGCCCTGGCGGGCGTGGCGGACGCCGGAGCCGACACGACCGTCGGAGGCGGCGCGGGCCGCGCGGGCTTCGCCCCGGGACCGGCCTGGGGCGCAGGGGAGTCGACCTTCAGGGCGAGGAATTCGGCGACAAGCTTTTCATCCAGGGCGGCGTGGCGCCGTCCAGCCTGGATTTCGCTCTCAATGTGGCGGATCAGCCCATTGTAAATGTCGCGTCCGATCATCAAACCATGCCTCTTCGTTTCTCAAAGCGGGATGGTAGCAAAAAACGGCATCCAAAACAACATCACAAGCGGCAGCCGCAGTAGCTCTGACGGTAGAGGCCGTATTGCTTGGCGAGGCGGACGCTGTCGAGAAACCCGCCGGCCTTCTTGAAGTCGAAATGGCGGAATTCCGGCTTGAGGGGACCAGGCGCGGCGGCGGCCGCGGCGTCGCCGGCGGCGAAGACGAGCGGGCTGGGCTTGTGCGGGCTCACCGTCAGCGTGGTCGTGAACTCCGCGAAATCGCGTTCGCGGGCGAAACCGGCCGCGCGGCAGAGGTTGAATCCGTAGCAGAGGCGGCAGCGGGCGCCTTTCTCGGGTTCGTTCTCCAGCCCTTTCACGCAGGCGAGCCAGCGCGCGTTGTCGTAGACGTCCTCCACGAGTTCCACGCTTGCGATCTGCGCGAAACGGCGGAGGGCTTCGAGCCGCAAGTCGTACTCCTCCAGGGGCATGATGTTGCTGTTCGAGTAGAACAGCGTCGGCTCGTACCCCGCGTCGCGGAGGGTCGCGACGCAATGGGTCGAACAGGGACCGCAGCAGGCGTGGAGGAGGATTTTCTTCATGGCGAAGGCTTCCGGTCCGTTTGCGATGCCGTCCAGGATCGCATGGCCTCCAGTTGCGCGACGCAGGCCCGCGCAACCTCTTCCGGGCGGATCGAGGCGAGCGCGGCTATCGCGGCGTGGCTGTTGCGCGCGATGTCGCGCGAGGGGCGGACGCCCGCGGCGCGGACCACGACGGCGCCCGGGCCGATCGGCCCCGTCTTGTCGGGGTCGGTCAGGCCGTAGACTGCGACGACCGGCACGCCGGCCGCCGAGGCCAGATGCATGCCGCCGCTGTCGTTGCAGAGCACGAGCTGGCAGTGGCCGAGCAGGGCGGCGAATTCCGGGAGGGAGGTGCGGCCGGCGACGCTCACGGCCGCCGGGCCGATGGCCTCCGCGACGCGGGAGCAGAGCGCCATTTCGTTTTTTGCGCCCGCGACGACGACCCGGCAGGCAGGCACGTCGCGCAAGACGATTTTCACGGCCTCCGCAAAGCCCGTCCAGCGCTTCGCATCGCCGCGTGCAGCGCCCGGGACGACGCCGATCGTCGGACCCTCCGCCGGGGGCAGGCCGTCGAGCGGGCGGGGCGGGGGAGGGTGAAACCCGGTGTCCGCCAGATCGCCGTCCGGCGCGTCGCAGAGCAGGATCAGGTATTCCCGCGCCTGGTGCAGTGGCACCCCCTGCGCATCGGCGGCGGGCAGCCGGACGCGCTCGTCGACCATCGCCCACCGGCCGTGGAACGCGGTGCCGCGCCGCGTCGGGATGGTGGCGAGAAAGGGGATGAGCGCCGAGCGGAAGGAATTCGGCAGGATGAACGCCTTTGAAAAACCCTGCCGCCGAAGCCGCGCGGCCATGCGAAACGTCGCCGCCGTTCCGCCGGGCAGGACGACCACCTGGTCCACGGCCTCGTGCATCGCCCAGAGCGGGGCGACGCCGGGCTTGGCGAGCACGGTCAGGCGGCTGGCGGGGTGGAGTTTCTTGAAACGCTGCACGGCCGGCATCGCCATGACGGCGTCGCCAAGCCAGTTCGGGCTGATGATGAGGATGTTTTCAGGTTGCATGCGTCGCATGCCGCGACTTCTCGCGGCGTTCGTGGCAGAGTCGGGAGTCAGATTTTCGCCCAGTCGGCGTCTTTCGTCGCTTTTTCAAGTCAACGCCAAGTTCGCCAGGGCTGTGTCACACGCAGGATTAGAATACCCCATCCTCCATCCTGTTCGCAAGCGGTATTCGCGATATTCGGTCGGCGTGGCGGGGAGCGCAGACAGAATTCCGTTTTGAGATCATGGCGGGCATCGGCTGGGCAAAGGTGGGGCGAAGCCGTCCCGGCTTGCTGCACTCGACCGCGCCCCGGCGCGGACGCCCCGGGAAGACGCGGCGGCGCTCTTCCGCGGAAAGCCCGGTTTATGTAATCTTGAAAAAAATTCAAGATTACAATCTGGGATGAATCCACGACGATGGCAAAAGGAGGGAAGACAGAGGATCGGGTAGGTCGCTTGAAGTAGTAGGTGTGGGGCGGGTTGAATGCGTCTCGCCGGGACGGCTTCGCCCCTCCTCATTCCCGGAAGGGCGCGAAAAGTTTGCGACAAAGAGTTCTAGCCGCTAGCCACTAGCCGCTAGCCCCTCATACACCCGAATGTTGCGGCGCACGCCGCAGCATTTGCGCGGGGCGGCGCGATCTGCTACAATCCGCTCGTATTTGAAAAGGACGAAGCCGATGCGTTTGAAGGACAATGCAAAGCGGTCGAAACGCCGCAAAATCGCCTGGGCGGCGATCGCCCTTCTGCTCGTTGTCGGGACGGGGCGCTTCCTCGTCATGCGCGCCGCGGATCGCGATGGCTGGCCCGAGCCCGCGCCGGGCGTCGTGTTCGATC
>JAAZAI010000150.1 GCA_012514445.1 Lentisphaerota bacterium | reverse complement strand
CTCGGCCTCGAGGCCGGCGCGTCTCTCGACTTCCACGACTACCGCGAATACCAGCCGGGCGACGACCTCCGCCACCTCGACTGGGGCGTCTACGCCCGCAGCGACCGCGAGATCGTCAAGCTCTACCGCGAAGAGGTCTCCCCGACGCTCGAAATCGTCCTCGACGACTCCCGCTCGATGGCCCTCCCCGGCACCCCCAAGGCCGAGGCCGCGCTCGCCCTCGCCGCCGCCTTCGCCGTCGCCGCCGACAACGCCCGCTGCGCCCACGCCGTCTGGTCCGCCGGCGCCCGCGTCGCCCCGCTCGACGGCGCCGCCGGCCCGCCCGACGCCTGGGCGCCGCCCGCCTTCGATTCCCCCGTCCCGCCCGCGGACGAAATCCTCCGCGCGCCGCCGCGCTGGCGCCGCAACGGCATCCGCGTCTTCATCAGCGACCTGCTCTGGCCCTCCGCGCCCGAACCGCTGCTGCAGCGCCTCGCCGGCGGCGCCGCGGCGCTCAACGTCGTCCAATTGCTCGCCGCCGAGGAGGAGTCGCCGGATCTGCGGGGACAGCACCGCTTCATCGACGTCGAATCGGGCGAGGCGCTCGACGTGTTCGTGGACGACTCCGCCGCCGCGGCCTACCGCCGCGCCCTGGCCTCGCACCGCGAGCTCTGGAGCCGCGCCTGTCGCCGCTGCGGGGCCACGTTCGTCTCGCTCACGGCGGAGACCCTCCTCGCGGAGCGTCGCCTCGCCGCGCTCGAACGCGCCGGCGTGATGGAGGGGGCCTGACCATGATCTTCGCCTTCCCTTCCGCCCTCCTCGGTTCCATCGCGATCGTCGGCCTCGTCGCGACGTACCTCTATCGCAGCCGCTTCCGTAAAAAGCCCGTCTCCAGCCTCATGCTGTGGCGCCAGACCGCGCTCCCCAATGAAGGCGGCATCCGCCGCGACCGCCTCCGCCTCCCCTGGATCTTCTACCTTGAACTGGCCATCCTCGCCGCCCTCGTCCTCGCCGCCGCCGTCCACATGGTGCGCCGCTCCTTGCAGCACACGCTCACCGTCGTGATCGACGATTCCGCCTCCATGACGGCCCTCGGCCGCGACGGACGCACCCCCCGCGAACGCGCCGTCGACGCGCTCGCGGCCGCCATCCGTCGCAACCCTCCCGCCGCCGTCCGCGTCCTGGCCGCAGACGCCTCCGGGGCCTCCGTCGCCGGCGTCGTCCCGCCCGCCCGCGCCGCCGCGCTGCTCGTCGGACTCCCCGCCGCGTCGCCGTCCGCCTCCCTCGGCCCGGCGGTCGCCCGCGCCGCCGAACTGGCCGGCCCCGGCGGCGAAATCCTCGTCCTCACCGACCAGCCGCCACCACCCGATTTCGAAGTCCGTCCGCCCGTCGCCTGGATCGCCCTCGGCGACGCCGCGCCCAACGCCGCCATCGTCTATGCCGACCGCTCCATCGGCGCCGACGGCGCGGAGCACCTCCTGCTCGAACTGCGCGCCTTCGGCGACGCACCACCCGCGAAAGTCCGCCTGACGCTCGTGCCGCTCGCGGTCGGCGGCAGCCCGCTCCTCGTCCAGGACGTTGACTTCGACGACGGCCGCGCGCGCCTCGCGCTGACCCTGCCACCCGGCACGCCCGACGTCCTCGCCATCCTGCCGGACGATGCGTTGGCGTTCGACAACCGCGCCATCCTGCTCGCCGCCGCGCACCGTCCCCTTCACATCGGCCTTTGCATCGCGGACGACGGCCTCCGCCATGCCGTGCGCCGCGCGGTCGAGGTCTCCGGCCGCGCCGCCTCCCTGCGCGAATTCGCCCCCGGTGCCTGGCCGCCGCCGCCGGAGCCGCATCTCGTCTTCGCCGACGCATCCGCCGCCCTGCCGCCGCGCCGCGGCTGGCAAGTGCGGTTCCACGCCCCCGCGGCGCCGAACCTCGTCAAGGGGCCGTTCCTGCAGGACGGCGCCTCCCCGCTGCTCGAAGGCGTCTCCTTCCAGGGCACCGTCTGGAACGTCGGCACGAACCTGCTTGACGGTCGCGCCCTCGTCTTCGCGGGCAGCACGCCGCTCGTCGCCCTCGAGGAATCGCGCCGCGCGGCCACCGTCCGCATCCTGGCCGCCGACGCCGCTTCGACGTTCTTCCGCACACCCGCCTGGCCGGCCTTCGTCTGGAATCTCATTGATGGCTGCTCCGCCGCACAGCCAGGTCCCTCCACCCGCCACGCCCGCGTGGGCGAGCCCGTCGTGTTCGCCCTCGCGGCCGACGAGCGCGCGGCCGTGCTCGACACGCCGGCCGGCGAACGCGCGCTACGCGCCGTGAACGGCCGCGCGAACTGGATGCCGCCCGAGCCGGGCCTTTACGCGCTGCGGACCGGCGGCCAGACGATGCCGTTCGCCGTCAACCTCTTCGCCGAGAGCGAGTCCGACTTGCGCGGCTGCAGGCGCGGCCGCTGGGGCGGGGGACAGGAGGCGCTGCGCGACGAACGCGCCTTCCGCCCTTTCGCCTGGCTGGCGGGCATTCTCGCTCTCGCGCTGCTTACGTTCCACCACGCCGTGCTCAGCCGTCGCGAGTCGCGAGCCCGGGGCCAGATCGGCGAGATGCCGAAGACAGGAGGCGGCGCCCGATGACCTTCCTCCTGCCCGTCATGCTCCTGCTCCTCTTCCCCTGCGCTGCCGCATGCCTGCTCTTCCGGCTGCAAGGCCGGCTCACCCTCGCCGTGCGAGTCGCGGTGTACGTTCTCGTCGTGCTCGCGCTCGCACGCCCCGCGCTGCGCATCCCCGTGCGCGGCGGCACGGTCGTCGTGGTCGCCGATCGCAGCGCGTCGGTTCCCGTAGAGGAAAAGGCCGCGCAGGCCGCGCTCATCGACACGCTGACCGCGCGCGCCGGCCCCGGGGGTCGCGTCGGCGTCGTCTCCTTCGCCGCGCGCCCGATCGTCGAACACGCGCCGCAGACCGCGCCGTTCGGCGGTTTCGCGGCGGTGCACAACGATGATGCCTCCGACCTCGGCGGCGCGATCCACGCGGCGCTCTCCCTGCTCGAACCCGGCGAGTCCGCGCGCCTGCTCGTGCTTTCGGACGGCCAGTACACGGGCGAAGACCCGCTGCAAGCCGCCTCCCGCGCGGTCGCCGCCGGCGTCGCCATCGACTACCGCCTGCAGCGCCGCCGCGCGGCGGGCGACGTCGCGATCCTGCGCGTGGACGCGCCCGCCTCGCGCCGTCCGGGCGAACCGATGCTCGCCACGGCGTGGGTGTCCGCGCCCGAGGCGGCGGACGTCGACTACGTGCTGCGCCGCGGCGCCGTGGAGATCGCCCGCGGCGGGCGGCGTCTGCCGCGCGGCGTCACCCCGCTCGTCTTCCGCGACCTCGCGGACGCCGGCGGCGTGAAGGCGTATGAGCTGCGTCTCGAACCGGCCGACGCCGCGGCCGATCTCTGCCCTGATAACAACGTCGCGCGCTTCCTCGTGCAGACCACCGGCGGCAAGCCGCTGCTCTGCTTCCCCGCCTCGCCCGCTTCGCGCCTTCCCGCGCTGCTGGCCAAGGGCGGTGTCGCGGTGGAGACGCTGCCGCCGGCGTCGTTCGACGGCTCGCTCGCCACGCTCGCCGGCTATTCCGGCGTCGTCATCGAGAACGTCCGCGCCGACGCCTTCGGGCGCGGCCCGCTTGAGAACATCGCGGCGTGGATCGAGCACGCCGGGGCCGGCCTGGCGATGACGGGCGGACGCAACGCGTTCGGCATCGGCGGCTACTACAAGTCGCCCCTCGAGGACATCCTGCCCGTCACGATGGAGCTGCGGCGCGAACACCGCAAGTTCTCGATGTGCATCGCCGTCGTGCTCGATCGTTCGGGCAGCATGGCGATGCCCGTGCAGGGAGGTCGGACGAAGATGGACATGGCCAACCTCGGCGCGATGGAGGTTGTGAACCTGCTTTCCGACCAGGACGAAATCGCCGTGATCGCCGTCGACAGCGCGCCGCACGTCGTCGTTCCGCGCACGTCCGCGGCGAACGCCCGCGGCCAGAGCCGACGCATCCTCGGGATCGAGTCGATGGGCGGCGGCATCTTCGTCTACGAAGGGCTCGTGGCCGGCCTCAAGGAAGTGTCCGGCTCGTCCGCGGGCGTGCGGCACATCGTGCTCTTCGCGGACGCGGCCGACGCCGAGGAGCCTGGCAAGTACAAGGAGCTGCTCGCCAACGCGGCGGGCGCCGGCATCACCGTCAGCGCCATCGGCCTGGGCACCCGCGCCGACAGCGACGCCGCGCTCCTCGAGGAGATCGCGCGCCTCGGCGGCGGAGCCTGCTCGTTCTCGGACAACGCGCATGAGATTCCGCGCCTCTTCGCGCAGGACACGTTCATGGTGGCGCGCAACACGCTCGTCACCAATCCCGTGTCGCCGCGCTTCACCCAGGCGCTGCCGCGCTTCTCCGACACCCTGCCGCCGCAGGCGCCGCCGCTGGGCGGCTACAACCTCTGCTACCTCCACCCCGGCGCCACGGCCGTCGCGCTGAGCGCGGACGAGAACGAGGCGCCGCTGCTCGCCCTGCGCAACGTGGGCGCGGGGCGCGCGCTCGCCTTCACGGGCGAGGCGGACGGCGAGATCTCCGGTCCCTTCGCAACCTGGGAGCACGCCGCGGAGTTCTACGCCGCGCTGGGGCGGCACTGCGCCGGCCCGCTCCACGACGGTTCTTCCGGATTCCTCGTCCAGCGGCGTCTCGTGCCCGGCGGCATCGAAATCACCGCCTACGCTGACGTGTCGCGTCCGGAGGTCAAGGCCGTCGACGGCCTGGAGCTGAACGTGCTTCGCCATCGGCCCGGCAGCTCGCCGGAGGCGGAGCGGACGAAGCTGACGTGGAAGACGGCGGACACGCTCTCGGCGGTCGTACCGCTGCTCGGCGCGGAGACCGTGCTGCCGGCCGTCGTCCATCCCGGTGGCAGGGTGGAGACCCTGCCCCCGGTGTGCCTGCCGTAT
>JAAZAI010000149.1 GCA_012514445.1 Lentisphaerota bacterium | reverse complement strand
CGCTTCGGCACCGGTCCCGTCGGCACTGGCAGCGATTACGATTATGATTATGATTACGATTAAGACCTTAGTTGGGTTCGACGAAGATCGCGACAAAGTTCGCAATAAAGCTCTTGAAGACAGCTTCCACCCCCCCATAAAAAAACACAATCATGTCACTTTTCTGACACACACCCGGAAAAGGCTCGCAGCGCGACGTTGTAGCGGCGACGGGGTTTGTGCTATGATCCAAAACCATCCATTTTTCTTCTCTTCCTCCCACCGCCATCCACACGCTTCAAAGGCCAACATGGTCTTTTCCTCCCCTCTTTTTCTCGGCCTGTTCCTGCCCGTCCTGCTGGTCGCCTACCTGATGGTGCCGCAAGCCCGGCGCAATTTCGTTTTGCTCGCCGGGAGCCTGTTCTTCTACGCCTGGGGCGAGCCGCGCGCCATCGTCGTCATGCTCGCGCTCATCGGCGTGAACCACGTCGTCGCCCAGGGCATCGCCGCCGCCCACGGGCGCGGCGACGCCGCGCGCGCCCGGCGACTGCTCGCGCTGGGCCTCGCCCTCGACCTCGGCGCCCTCGCCGTCCTGAAGTACCTCTCCTTTCTCATCGTCAACCTCAACCGGCTCCCCGGCGTCGCCATCCCCGACCCCGCCATCCCGCTGCCCATCGGCATCTCGTTCTACGTCTTCCAGATCCTCTCGTACCTGATCGACGTCCACCGGCGCGAAACGCGCACCGCCGGATCCCTGTCCGAGTTCGCCCTCTACGTCTCCCTTTTCCCGCAGCTCATCGCCGGCCCGATCGTCCGCTACACGACGATCCGCGATGAAATGAAGGACCGCCGCTGGATCCCCGACAACGTCTTCTCCGGCCTCCAGCGCTTCGCCTCCGGTCTCGCCAAGAAGGTGCTGCTGGCCGACACGTTCGCCCTCGTCGCGGACACGGTCTTCAAATCCCCCGCCGCCGAAATCCCCTGCGCATTCGCGTGGATCGGCGTTGCCGCGTACGCCCTGCAGATCTTCTACGACTTCTCGGGCTACTCGGACATGGCGATCGGCCTGGGCCGAGTCTTCAACTTCCACTTCCTCGAGAACTTCGACCACCCGTACTGCGCGACGTCCATCCGCGAATTCTGGCGGCGCTGGCACATCTCGCTCTCCACCTGGTTCCGCGACTACCTCTACATCCCCCTCGGCGGCAACCGCGTCTCCTTCGCTCGGACCTGCCTCAACCAGGCCATCGTCTTCTTCCTCTGCGGCCTCTGGCACGGCGCCGACTGGAACTTCGTCGTCTGGGGTCTGCTCCACGGCCTGGGCCTCTCCGCGGAACGCCTGCTCCTGCGCTCGAAGCGCCTGGCCGCGCTGCGGATCCCGCCGATCCTCGGCAACCTCTACGTCTGGCTCTTCGTCCTCGTCGGCTGGGTCTTCTTCCGGTCTCCCTCACTCGACTACGCCCTGGCGTTTCTGAAGGTCATGTTCGCCGGCAACGCGAGCCACACGTTCTTCAGCTTCTGGCCCGCCCTCGGCTTCTACCATCACGGACTGCTCGTCGCCGGCGCCATCGGCCTCGTCCTCTGCTACCCTGCCCTCCCCGTCCGCGTGGCGCGGCTCGAACGCCGCCCCGCCGGCGCCGCGCTTTCGCTGGCCGTCTTCCTCGTCGCCTACGCCTTCGCCATGACAAGCCACTACAGCCCGTTCATCTACTTCAGGTTCTGACATGGAACGCCTCCGCAACCTCTACATCGGCCTCGTCCTCGCCGCCCTCGCCGCCCCGCTGCTCTGCGTGACGGGCCTGCGGGGATTCGTCCAAGTCGCCGGCTTCGAACGCAAGGCGCCTCGCCCCGCAGTCTCCGCTAAAGCCTTCCTCGACGGCGCGTTCCAGAACGACCTCAAGGCCTACTACGACCGCAAGTACTTCGGGCGCGGCGAGCTGCTCAAGTTCAAGCACCTCGTCTTCGACGCCGTCAACCTCGGCCACTACCACGCCGGCTACTCGGGCAACGTCGTCCAGGGTCGGGACGGCTTCCTCTTCGAACGCGGCTACCTCGACGTCCTGTTCAACCCGCCGACGAAGTACCATACGCCCGCCCACCGCCGCCAGTTCGCCGAAACCGCCGCCGCGCTCCAACGCGCCGTCGAAGCCCGCGGCGCCGCCTTCGGCCTCATCCTCGCCCCAAGCAAGCCGGAGGCCTGCCCCGGCCTCGTCCCTGCCCGCTACCGCCGCTTCAGCCGTGCACCAGCCGACTTCGACCTCTACGGCGGCCTATCCGACGCTCTCGCCTCGGCCCGGATCCCGCACGTGAACGGCGCCGAACTCAGCCGTCCCTTCCTCGACACCGACGTCCTGTTCCCCTACACCGGCACGCACTGGTCCGTCTATTGCGCCGCGATGGCTGCGACGAACCTGATCGGACAGATCAACCCCGTCGCGCCGACGAACGACCTCCCAGCCCCCGTGGTCCTCGGCATGGAATACAAGTCAGAACCTTACGACATCCATGATCGCGACATCGCCGACCTGCTCAATCTTCCGCGCCCCTACCGCCGCGTTCCCGACCGCTATCCCCACCCGGTCTTCGCGCCGCCCACGGCGCGTCCCGGCAAGGCCGTCATCCTGGGCGACAGCTTCTGCGACCAGCTTCTGGCAGCGCTCCAGGACTCCGGGGCGTACCGCGACGTCGTCATGTTCTCCAACCAGCTCCCCACCCAAGGCGAACTTGAAAGCGCCCTCGCCGGCGCCGATCTCGTCGTCTACGCCTACTCCGCCCACGCCCTCGCCCGCGACCGCGTCCCCCGCGAAATGCAGTACGCGATCGAGCTGCTGACCGATCCTCAATGATTCAGCGCTTGTGCTCAGCGCCCCGGGAGGGCTATAATCCAAGCTTAATCGGGTGACGGTCTTCCGCCGTCTTCCGCGAACCATGAAGACATCGCCATTGAAGCTGCTGAGGGATCGCGAGGGGTTCTGGCGCGCCATGCGCGCCGGAGAACTCGGCTGGCGCGAGCTGGCCGGGCTGGCGGCCTTCGTCGTGCTCGCCTGCGCGCTGTACCGAAAGCTCGCCTCGGTGCCGCTCTTCGCCCGCCAAGGCGGGATCCGCGTCTGGTTCGTCGTCCTCGTCGTCGTGTCCCTGCAGATGGCAACCTGCCTGCGTCCGTTGCTGGACCGCGCGCCGGACGGCGCCTTCCGCGCCGACGGCAAGCTGTTCTTCCTGGCCCATTTCGCCCAGACCGTGATGGGCGAGGTCGACTAGAAAAACTTTGTCGCTTTGTCGAAACCCCGGGCGTCTCTGAATCGTGATCCTAATCGTAATCGTAATCGAGCATGTGTCCGGGTCAGTTCAACCAAGTAAGTGTGGCGACAGTTCAGCCGAGAAACGCCGATCCCGTGCGGTGAAAATGGGATCGACAAAGCTTACGACAAGGTTTTCGACAAAGAAAAATCACACGCAAATCCCGGAAGCACCTTTATGGTCCTGGGAGGAGACTTGATGAAAGTGTCCAATGTCATTGGACAGAGCATGGATTGGACATCAGTTGCCCCCCAGTTTGCGGCATTGGTCGTGGAAAAACGCGCTCGACCAAAGCTCAAGCGATGGCCATTCGGCGGGTTTCACAAAGCGCCGGACGTCTTCTCGCGCCTGATGCCAATTCAGTGATTCAATCGTCGCATGGAGCTGCTCGCAACACCAGGCATTGTCCGTCAGGAGATTCCTTCCCTTCCAGGGGCCCGTCTGCTGGAGCGCCGCGCTCAACAGCGCGTGGTTGATCGGCACGTTGCGGGCGGTGTACCAGACGAAGTCGTACCAGTCGCGGCCTTTCAGGTAGTTGCGGCACAGCAAGGCGTGAATTTTTCCGGCAAACAGGCTGGGCAGGTCGAAGACTCGGATGGCGGCGGGAAATGGATAGTCCAGGATGGGCATGGCGTAGGTGGCCCCTGATGGCGGGTTGGCGTCCACCTCCAGCTTGATGCGCAATTTGCGCATCCGCCCCGTCTTCAGCGCATAATCCAGGCGGAGCAGGCTGCCGATGGAATCGTCTTTGAGAAAAGCCTTTCTCACCGTCTGGCCGGCTGCGGATCGATCATCGATCTCCAAGGCGTAGCCGTAGGCGACGAGCTCGCGCTGGACGTCCTTGAGGTAGGGCGCCAGCGCGAAGGATCCGTCGGGTTTGCAAAGCGCAAAATCCAAATCCTCCGAAAACCGGTTCAGGCTGTGGAAGATGCGCAGGCAGGTTCCACCTTGGAAACCCGCCCGCTTGAAGAAATCGCTCCGTCCAAGGGCGGCGAGGATGATTTCCTGGGTGATCTCGCGCAAAACCTGTTCTTCATCCAGCGATGAACGGCAGTTGCACGAGTCCAAACGTTCTTGAACCACTTTGACGCTCATCGTTTCAGATCCCTCCTCAAGCCTTCCAGAAAGCGCTGGACGTTGGCGGCGCGGTAGTGGCCGACTAGCAGATCGAAATCGGCCGACTTCAATTCGCCCAGCGACTGCTCGTCGACGCGAAGCGAATCGATCACCGGGTCCGCGGAAGTCCAACGGCAGTTGTGTGCGCAGACATAGTCGGCCAAGGCCTTGAGCGGATCCGCCATCAGAAAACTTCGACCGCCCCCAGTTTCGATCCGGCTGACGCCGCCGAAGAATCGAGACTGGGGGATGCGGACGAAGCTGAACGGGCCCAAGGGGGTTTCGAACGAGCGTGAGCGTTTCATCGAAGCGCTGGTGATCGTGTAGACGGCCTCGGGAATCCATCCGTGGTGCGACAATGCGGACTCCAGGCTGATGTAGCTGGGTCCGTAGATGTGCTGCGCCAGCGACAGGGGGTTGACGGGGGTTCGGAGATGGCGCCGGTCCAGGCAATAGAGCCCTCTGCAAATCCGCCAGACTTCGCGGGAGCCGACGGCGCGTTTGATCAGGGCGTTCAACCGGTCGTCGCCGCCGTTGATCCAACACGCCGCCTCAAGGCGCGTGAAGATCCCTTCCCTCGCCTTCTCGACGGCAATTTCAGTCAAGGTCTGCATGTGCAAGATACTGTCATATTCTGACAGTTTAATGCAAGCTCTTTTTGTTGTGGGCCAGCCTCTGGGGTCGCTTGAGATCGCGGCAAAGGGGTGGAAAGTTGGGATGGTGGAATGCTGGAATGGTGGGTGGACGTTTTCAGTTTTCCAGTCTTCCAACATTCCAGAAACCCGCCCGCCAGACATCACTGACAAGCTCATTCCCGAGGCCCCGATCGACAGACCAATTACCCTGGCCGATTACCCTGGCCTCCCCGTTTTCAATGGCGTCCGCATGGCTGAAGTGCTATATTCTGCACGTTGATAGAAAGGGGTTGTTGACCGAGAAAACGAAAGGGAGATCCACCCCAAGGAACACGGAGAACGCAAAGAGGGAGAGCGAGAGATGAACGATCAGGCAATCATGGATCTGTGCGCCCGAGTCCGTCAGGTCGCATACGACATCCATGTCTACCATGGACATGGGCATTTGGAGAAGGTGTACGAAAATGCCTTGGGGCATCGCCTTCGCAAGGCAGGCCTGCGGGCTGAGCAGCAAGCTCAGATTCGTGTCTTCGACGAAGACGGCACGGAGATTGGCGAGTACTTCGCGGACTTGCTGGTCGAGGACGAACTCGTCATCGAACTGAAAGCCGCCAAAGCCTTGGCGCCGGAGCACGAAGCGCAGATTCTCGGCTATCTGAAATCGTCTCGCAAGGGACACGGTCTGCTGATCAACTTCGGCTCGTTCAAGTTCCAGATCCGCAAGTTTGCGCTGCGCCAGGGCGACAATCTTCACCCGCAAAGCACGCAAGAACCACAAGGCTAAAACATACACAACGTTTCTCTGCGTTCTCTGCGGTCAAACTTCCCCACCCCCATGACGAACTTCTTCAACCGCAAAGAGCGCAAAGAACGCAAAGACCAACCTCCCCCT
>JAAZAI010000148.1 GCA_012514445.1 Lentisphaerota bacterium | reverse complement strand
GGCGCGCCGCGAGGCGACGCCGTCCCGGAGGCGAGACAAGGCGGTCGAGCCAGTGGCCGGGAAGCCGCCGCAGTTCCGCGACGAGATCGTCGAGCAGATCGAGGGGTTCGTCCCCCTCCGGCGCGAGCACGAACTGCCAGAGGATGTGCGGCTCGTCTCGGACGCAGCGGCGCAGGGTTCGCGCGATCACCTCGCGCTGTTTGAACAGGTCGGCTCCGGAGAACACCACCGCCTGCCGGTTCGCCTGGGCGACGACCGGGAGCGGATCGCCGCCGCCGTCGAGGCGGCGCGCGATGCGGCTGGCGAAGAGGTCGGGCAGCCATGTTGTTCTCGCCGGGCGAGGCGACGTCGGGATCGAGCCGAGGAAGCTGGATGAAGAGGAGTTTCATGGGATGCGGCATCGTCGACGTCTCCCCGCCGATGCCGCGCGGCTATTTTCGCTCCTTGAAGACCGTGTCGATGGCGAGGCCCGCGGCGAGCAGGAGCATCGCCTTCGCCGGCGCCGCCTCCTGGTTCAGGGCGATGACGTAGTTGTCGGCCGAGGTGAAGAATTCCTTGCCGATGCCCGCCCATTTCTTGGCCACCGTGCCGATCTCGTTCTCGGCCGAGTCGAGGAAGCGGAAATTCCAGCCCTTCCAGTCGCCCTTCACGAGCGCCACCTCCACGCCCGACGCGTCGAAGACGCGGAACGCGCCGCCGATCGAAAACATCTTGCTCTTGAACCAGCCCACGACCTGGCCGGCCGGGTCCAGTATCTCCACTTTCGAACGCAGGAAAGAGAAACCGCGCTTGATGGAGAAGAGCAACTTCGACGCGTCGTCCGGATTGTCGCCTTCGTGGACGCACACCTTCGTCGGCAGCGCCTGCTTGTTGACGAGGAAACGGAGGACCTGCACCAGCCAGCCCGGCCTCTCCTTGGCGATGCCGATCTGCGCCTGCGTCTGCGGGTCGAGGATGTCGTACGTGTCGACCAACTTCAGAAACCCGACGCGCTCCCGGATGAAATACGTCTTCCTGTCCAGCATGATTTCCGTCCTTCCCATTGCGGCGTTCCCGGCACCACGCACGGATTCCCCGCATGGCCGACAACTATACCAGAAGCCACTCGACAGCGCATCCGAATTAAACGCCCAGCGATCGCCTTCAGCCAGACGACCAACCGCCATGCGACAGAGCTCAAGGCGAAAATCCGTCCGCCAAAGGGAACGGAATGACTCCCCGGGTTCCCCCTTACAGCCCAAAAAACTGGGGGCGAAATCGGCTGTAAGGCCTGTTTTCAGGGGCAAAATGCCAACTAAACTCTTGTGCTACAACATACTAGCGACGACTACCGTCGAACAACAGCCAAAAGTGTTGTTTCTAGACAACAAATATGTTGACTTTTCGTTTTTCATAGAATACATTTATTTGTGCTGATCGAAAGGGAGGCGATGCCATGCAAACGCTGTTTGAAGACTTCTATCGAAGACTGTCGCGGACGAAAATGCAATTCGTCCGATATCTTCATGGGCAGATCGACTGGAATCAGAGACTGATCGGCATCACGGGCGCGCGCGGGGTCGGCAAGACGACGATGCTTTTGCAGCACGTCAAAACAGTCTTTGGATCTTCCCCGAATGCCGCTCTCTATGCCAGTCTGGACAACTTGTGGTTTTCCGGGAACCGCCTGCTGGATCTGGCCGCGGACTTTGATCGACAGGGAGGGAAGGCGCTGTTCATCGACGAGGTCCACAAGTATGCAACCTGGTCTCAGGAAATCAAGAACATCCACGATGGCTTCCCCAATCTGCAGCTCGTCTTCACGGGATCGTCCCTGCTGGAACTTCACAAGGGGAAAGCGGATTTGAGCCGTCGCGCACGGATGTACGACATGCGGGGTCTTTCGTTTCGGGAGTTTCTCGAATACGACCAAGGCACGCAGTTTCCGGCGCTGGCGCTTTCGAGCATTCTGGACAACTCGTCCAAGCTGTCCATAGAGATCGTCGAACGGATCAAACCGATCCCCGCCTTCCAAGACTACCTCCGCCATGGCTACTATCCCTTCTACAAAGAGGATGTGCGCGGGTTTCATTCCCGCCTGGCGAATGTCGCCAACCTGATCTTGGAATCGGATCTGCCCGCCGTGGAGAGCATCGAAGTCCACACCATCCCCAAAATCAAGAAGTTGCTTTGGCTGATCTCAAAATCGGTGCCCTTCACGCCCAACATCAGCGCCCTGAGCCAGCAGGTCGGCGTCAGCCGCAACAGTCTGCTGAACTATCTTTCCTGGCTGGAGCGCGCCGGTTTGGTCAGACTGCTTCCACTGAAGGGCGGCGGATTCAACGTTCTCGCTAAACCCGAGAAGATCTATCTCGACAACACAAACTTCATCCATGCATTCGAACCGCAACAGCCGAATCTCGGCAACGAGCGCGAAACCTTCTTCTTCAACCAAGTCTCGTCGGTGGCGAAGGTGACAGCGGCCAAGCGCGGAGACTTTCTATTGGACGATGCGATCACTGTGGAAGTCGGTGGCCGAAACAAGACGCCTTCGCAACTGCCTGACGCCTCCTCCTCCTATCTTGCCTTGGACAACATCGAGTATGGTTCCGGCAACCGAATTCCACTCTGGCTCTTCGGATTTCTCTATTAGCCCGAAGTTCCAGCGATGAGCCACGGTCTCCACCTTGCTCAAGTTTTTGATTTTCAACAAGATGAAGATGTCTTGGGCTTGGATTCCCCGTTCCGTCTACTGGACACAGGTTCTGGCCAGAACGGGGC
>JAAZAI010000147.1 GCA_012514445.1 Lentisphaerota bacterium | reverse complement strand
TCATGGCCAAGGCGCGCATCGGCCACATCGCCGAGGCCCGCATCCTCGAGGCGCTCGAGATCGACTACATCGACGAGAGCGAAGTGCTCACCCCCGCGGACGAGGAGTTCCACCTCGACAAGCACGCCTTCAAGGTTCCGTTCGTCTGCGGCTGCCGCAACATCGGCGAGGCCCTGCGGCGCATCGGCGAGGGCGCGGCGATGATCCGCACGAAGGGCGAGGCCGGCACCGGCAACATTGTCGAGGCCGTCCGACACATGCGCTCCGTCATGTCCTCGATCCGCAGGCTGCGCAATCTGCCGGACGAGGAGCTGATGACCTTCGCGAAGGAGAACCGCGCTCCGTTCGAACTGGTGAAGCAGGTGGCGGCGACCGGGCGTCTCCCCGTCGTGAACTTCGCCGCGGGCGGCGTGGCCACGCCGGCCGACGCGGCGCTGATGATGCTGCTGGGCGCGGACGGCGTGTTCGTCGGCTCGGGCATCTTCAAGTCCTCCGACCCCGCGAAGATGGCCCGCGCGATCGTCAAGGCGACGGCGAGCTACGACAACCCGAAGGTGCTGGCTCAGGTCAGCCGCGGACTGGGCGCCGCGATGAAGGGGCTCGAGATCTCCGCGATCCCGGCGGAGTCGCTGATGGCCGGGAGGGGCTGATGGGCAAGCGCATCGGCGTGCTGGCGCTGCAGGGCTCCGTGGAGGAGCACCTCGCGGCGCTGGCGCGCCTCGACGGCGTCGCGCCCGTGCCGGTCCGGACCGCGCGCGATCTCAAGCGGCTCGACGGGCTCATTCTCCCGGGCGGCGAGAGCACGACGATTTCGCTGCTGCTGCGCATCTTCGAGATGGCGGAGCCGCTGACGCGACGCATCGCCTCGGGCATGCCGGTCTGGGGCACGTGCGCGGGCATGATCCTGCTGGCGAAGGAGATCGACGGCGAGCCGCCGCATTACCCCTTCATGGACATGCGCGTCCGACGCAACGCCTACGGGCGGCAGCTCGGGAGCTTCCATGCCACGTTGTCGATCCCGGGGCTCTCCGCCGATCCCGTCGCGTGCGTGTTCATCCGCGCCCCGTGGGTGGAGAAGGTCTGGGGCGAGGCGGAGATCTTGGCCGAAGTGGACGGGCGCATCGTCGCCGTGCGTCAGGGCGCGCTGCTCGCCACCGCCTTCCACCCCGAGCTCACCGCGGACGAGGCGGTGCATTCGGCGTTCGTGGCGATGTGCTGATCCGTAAATGGCTGTTGCGTTATGCTTCCCAGAAGTGATAACATTCCAAAACTGTTTCAATCAATTGGAGCCCGACATGGAAATCAAAGCCTTCTTGCGTCCCGCAACCACGATGCTCGCCCTCTTCGCCGCCACGGTCGCGACGGCCCAGGCGGAGCCGACGGCCGACGCCGCGTCCGGCATCACGCTCGTCCAGTTCTTCAAGGACGGGGGGAGCCTGATGTACGTCCTGGCGGTCATCTCGGTGTTCTTCATCGCCAACGTGATCTACCTCTTCGCCACGATGCGCTCGGGCGTCACGATTCCGCGCGCGGTTTTCAACGACGTGATGGACAAGATCCGCGGGGGGCGCTTCGACGAGGCGCGCAAGATCTGCGACTACAAGCCCAGCCCCTTCACCCACGTCGCGATGGCGGCCATCGACTACGCCGCCGCCGTGCCCGAGGCCGATCCGGTCATGCTCAACGCCGCGATCGAAGGCGAGGGCGCCCGCCAGGCGACGAAGCTGCAGGCGCGCACGCAGTGGCTGCTGGACATCGCCGCGATCTCCCCGATGGTGGGCCTGCTCGGCACCGTGATCGGCATGCTCGGGGCGTTCCACGCCGTCAGCGACACGATCGCCTCGGCGAAGCCCGTCGCGCTCGCGCAGGGCGTTTCGCTCGCGCTCATCACGACGATCGCCGGCCTCGTCATCGCCATTCCCGCGATGGCCTTCTACGCCTGGTTCCGCCGCTCGGCGGCCCGCCAGGTCGCGCATCTCGAATGCGCGTGCTCCGACCTGCTCACCGCCATCCTCACCCAGCGCGTCAAATGAAATTCACGAAAGAGTCCAACGAGCTGCCCAGCTTCCAGATCACGCCCATGATCGACGTGGTCTTCCTGCTGCTCACGTTCTTCGTCTCGACGTCGATCTTCTCGCAGTGGGAGACCGAGCTGGACATCCAGCTCCCCACGGCGGATTCCGGCGTCGTTCCGGACCGCCTGCCCGGCGAGATCATCATCAATCTCGACTCCGAGGGCGTCATCACCGTCAACCAGCACGCGCTCACGCCCGACGACCTGCTCGACAAGTGCCAGCGCCTCGTCAAGCTCTATCCCGGCCACCCGGTCGTGATCCGCTCCGACAAGGGCACGCGCTACGAGCACCTCGTCGTCGTGATCGACACCTGCCGCAAGGCGGGCATCGGCAATCTCTCCTTCGCCACCGCCATGACCGACGAAGCCGCGGAGCCGGACGCGCTGCCCGCCGCCGAAGTCGGCACCCTGCCACGCCAGCCATGACCCTGTTCCGCACGCCTTTCATCCTGCTCGCCCTCGTCGCGGCCTGCCTGCTCGCGCCGGCCGTCGCCCCGGCCGCCGACTTGCGCGCCGAGGAGGATCGCCGCGCCTTCGCCGACGGCCTCTTCAGCCGCGAGATGTACCGCGCCGCGGCCATCGAGTACGCCGAGCTGCTCCTGCTCCACCCGCAGGGCGAAGACCGCGACATGCTCTACTTCCGCCTGGGCGAATCGCTGCGCCTCAGCGGCGACCGCGAGAACGCCGCCAAGGCGTTCCTCAAGGCGAGCCAGGTCCCCGAAGGCCCCTTCCGCCTGCGCGCCCGCTTCAAGCGCGCCGCGCTCTTCCTGGAGATCGGCCAGGCCGAGGCGGCGGCCGAGATGTTCGACGCCTTGCTCAAGGAGACGCTCCCCGACGACATCCGCGAGCTCTCGCTGTACTACCACGGCGAATCCCTGAGCCAGTCCGGCCACGACGCCCAGGCCGCCCAGCAGCTCGAGGCGCTGCTCAAGGCGTATCCCAGGAGCGAAATGGCCGCCTACGCGAAGCTCTCGCTCGGCCGCATCTACGCGCAGCCCGGCGAGGCGGCCGACGTCGCGCGCTCCCGCAAACTGCTCGACGAGGTCGCCGAGGCCCCGCCCACGCCGCGCCTGGGCGCCGAGGCGCTCTACCTCATCGCCCGCGGCGAGTTCGCCAACAAGAACTACAAGGAGGCCGCCGCCAGCTTCCAGAAGCTCGAATCCCGCCACCCCGGCGACGTCCGCGTGGCCGAGTCCCGGCTGCAGGCCGCCTGGGCGTACCTCAACGCGAGCCTCTTCGACAACGCCTTGAAGAGCAGCAACGCGGCGCTCGAATCCGCCGAGTCCTCCCTGCCGGCGGCCTTCCGCGTCGAACACCTCTACATCCGGGCCTGCGCGCTCTTCCAGCTCCTGCGCTACGACGAGGCCGTCAAGGCCTACGCCGAGACCGTCGCCGCCGACCCGCAGGGCCCCTACGCCGCGAAATCCCAGTACCAGATGGCCCTCGCCGCCTACCGCAACGCGCGCTACGCCGAGGCCATGGCCGCGCTGGCGGCCGTGCTCGCCGATCCCGCGATGCGCCGCGACGGCCTCTGGCTCATGGCCGAATCCGCCTCCGGCGCCGGAGACGCCGACGCCGCCGTGCAGCACTACAAGCTGCTCGTCTCGGAATTCCCGGACAGCCCCTACGCGCCCGACGCGCTCTACCGCCTCGGCCACCAGCTCCAGCTCCGCAAGTCCTGGACCGACGCCTCCGTCTTCTTCCTGCAGCTTGCCGAGCGCTTCCCGGAGTCCGACCTCGCGCCGCGCGCGCTGTTCGCCTCCGCGTCGTCCCTCTCCTCCGCCGGGCAGGGCCCCCAGGCGCTGCGCGACTGGACGGAGTACCTCAAGCGCTATCCCGACGCCGAGGGCGTCCCCGAGGCGCTCTACCAGAAGGCGCTCGAGGAGATCCGCCAGAATCTGAAGACCGAGGCGCTCGGGACGCTCGACGCGCTCCTCACCCGCTTTCCGAAGACCTCGCGCCTCGCCGACGCTCAGCTCTGGCGTGGCCACCTGCTCGTGGAGAAGGGCAATCTCAAGGACGCCGAGACGGCGTTCCGCGCCGTGCTCGCCGGCACGCCCTCGGACGACGCCAGGCGCCAGGCGCGCTTCTCGCTGGCCATGACGCTCCAGCAGGGCGAGCGGCAGGACGAGGCGGCCACGATCTTCCAGTCGCTGATCGACGATCCGGTGCGCGCCAAGTTCACCCCGCAGCAGCTCGCGTGGCTCAGCGAGCACCAGTTCGCCAAACGCGATTTCGCCAACGCCGGCAAGACCGCCGCGATCCTCGTCGAGCACACGCAGGACCCGGGCTGGCGGCAGGTGGCGTGGACGCTCGCCGCCCGCGCCTTCCGCGCCCAGGACCAGAACGAGGAGGCCGAGAAGGCCTATCGCGCCGCCATCGCCATCGAGGTGCGCTCCCGCCATTTCGCCGAGTCCACGCTGCGCCTCGCCGAGCTCATGCTCGAACGCGGCGACGCCCCCGAGGCCGAACGGCTCTTCGCCCTCGCCGTCGAGCGCTGCGCCGCGCCGGAGCTCCAGCCCCTGCGCATCCACGCCTATGCCGGACTCGGCCGCGCCGCGATCAAGGCCGGCCGAAAGGACGACGCCGCGAAGTACCTGATGATGGTCAGCCTCCTCTACAAGGACGACGCCCTCGTCCCGCCGATCATGGCCGAGACCATCCGCATCCTCGACGAACTGGGCCGCGCGGCCGATGCGGATTCGATCCGCGACGACCTCGTCGCCACGTACCCGGAGTCGAAGGAGGCGGCCGAGGTCAAGCGCAGCACCCCGGAGGCCGCGAAGTGACATGAGCACGAACCCGTACGAACGCATCGGTCGCGAGGAAAGCGGCGAATTCCACCTGATCGCCTTCGTGGTCGCTCTCGTCGTCTCGACCGTCATCCACGCCGTTCTCGTGTACTTCGCAGGCGGCCGCAAGATCACCTTCGCCGGCGACTTCCTCGCCACGATCGAGCAGAAGCTCGCGCTCATCGCCGAATCCGCCATCAAGATCGACACGGTGGAGGAGGATCCCGCGGCGCCGATCCCGGACGGCGAGCGCAACGCCACCGATCCCTACAACGTCGAGATCGAGGACATCTTCCTCTCGGTGCCCACCGCCACGTCCCCCGCGGTCTTCGAGCCGCCTCCCGCGCCCGGCGAGCTCTTCGCCAGCGAAAAGCCCGAGCTGCAGAAGCCCGGCGCCGCGAGCGACGCCGAGCCCGTCGCCCCGTGGCAGCCCCGCGAGGAGCTGCTGATGGTCGTCGACAAGATCGTCTACGACGACGTCGTCCCGTTCGCGCGGCGCGACGTGCCGGACATCGACCGCGCGATGTTCACCCCCGACATTTCGCTGGACTACAAGCTCTCCGAAGCCATCGAGGGCGCCGCCACCATCGGCACGCCCGCCTACGTCGAGCCCGCGCCCCCGAAGGTGGACGACGCCGAGATCGCCCGGACTCTCGTCGGCGGCGAGGAGCGCATGCCCGAGGCCGTCGAGGCCGACAGCGTCGCCTCCGGCGAGACGGCCACCGAGTTTCTCCGCGAAATCCCCGCCGAAGTCGCGCCTGCCAAGCCCATCGAGAACGTCCTCAAGACGAGCCTCGCCGTGTATCGCCCCCGACGCTCCGACGGCTACGTCTACTTCCGCGTGGACGTCGAGCGCAAAGGCGCCGAAGTTCTCCCGCCGCTCCCGCGCGACATCCTGCTCGTGCAGGACGCCTCCGCCAGCCTTTCCATCGAGCGCCTGCACTTCTGCCGACAGGCCTTCGTGGACCTCGTCGGCAGCCTCCTCCCCACCGACCGCCTGAATGTGATGAAGTTCAACACGCAAACGTCGACCGCTTTCGGCAAGACGTGGCGCAAAGCCGACGCGGCGGCCAAGGCCGAGGCCCGGACCTTCATCGCCGGCATCCAGCCGGAGGGGAACACCGACATCTTCAACGCGATGAACGCCGTGCTCGACATGCCGCGCGACCCCAACCGCGTCATGATCGTGATCCTCGCCTCCGACGGCCGGTCCACCGCCGGCGACGTGCGGCGCGACTCCGAGATCATCGGCAAGTTCTCCGCCCTCAACAAGGGCGGCGTCTCGGTCTTCAACATCGGCGTCTCCAAGTCCTCCAACGAGTTCCTGCTTTCGATGCTCTCGTTCTGCAACCGCGGCGGCGCGGCGGCGATCGCCGACGACCGCTTCGGGATTCCCGGTGCGATCAAGAACCTCTACGCCGGTCTCTCCAGCCCCGTCCTCGCCGACATCAGCTTCATGTTCGACAGCGCCTCGCGCGCCGAAGTCGCGCCTGCGATGACCACGCACCTCTACCTCGACCGGCCCATGCAGCTCTTCGGGCGAGCGCCGGAGGGGACGAAGCAGGTCGTCTTCCAGGCCCGCGGCACGGCGAACGGCAAGCGCTACGACATGGTCTTCGACCTCGATCTCGAAAGCGGCCAGCCAGCCGACAAGGATCTGGCGACGGCTTGGGCGACGGCGAGGATGTACGATTTCGTCTCCGAGCACGCGCGCAATCCCGATCCGATGCTGCTCGCCGAGATGAACGACCTCGGCCGCCAGTACGACGTGACCATTCCCTTCCGCAAGCGGCTGTTCTAGTGGACGCCATGCTCTACGTCGTAGCCACGCCCATCGGGAACCTCGGCGACATGGCGCCGCGCGCGCTGGAGGCGCTCAAGGGCGCGGGCGTCATCGCCTGCGAGGACACGCGCCGCACCTGGGCGCTGCTCTCCCATTTCGGCATCCCGCGTCCGCCGGAGATGGTCTCCTACCGCGAAGGCAACGAGGCGCGCGCCGGCGCGCGCATCCTCGAACTCTTGCGCGGCGGCGCGGACGTCGCGCTGTGCACGGACGGCGGCTATCCGGGCATCAGCGATCCCGGCTTCCGGCTCGTGCGCGACGTCGTCGCGCAGAACCTGCCGATGTGCGTGCTCCCCGGCGCCTGCGCGGTGAACCTCGCGCTGGTGATGTCGGGCCTGCCCACCTCGAGCTGGACGTTCAAGGGCTTTCCGCCCCGCAAGCCGGGCGCGCTGCGCCGCTTCTTCGAGGAGGAGGCGGCGATGCCGCACACGCTGGTGCTCTACGAGTCGCCGTTCCGGCTCGGGCCCACGCTGGCGGCGGCCGCGGAGGTGCTGGGCGCGCGGCCCGCGGCCGTGTGCTTCGAGCTCACCAAGCTCCACGAGCGCGTCGAGCGCGGCACGCTGCCGGAACTCGCCGCCCGCTTCGCCGACGCGAAGGTGAAAGGCGAGATCACGATCGTCATCG
>JAAZAI010000146.1 GCA_012514445.1 Lentisphaerota bacterium | reverse complement strand
GCTGCGCGAAGCCCTCGTCGGCCCCGACGGCTTCGCCGCGATCCGCGACAAGACCGTCCTCGCCCTCATGCCGGGCGAAGCCACCGCGCTCACTCGTCGCACGGGCGAGGCCGAGGAGACGGTCATTCTCGGCGGCGACGGCCAATGGTTCTCCGCCCAGCCCGCTCCGGCGGCGGCCAGCGCGCAGGCGATCGAAGACGTGCTGCGCGCGCTCTCGCCGCTGACCGCCTCCGCGACGGCCGCGCTCGCCTCGGCCCGCGACGCCGACTTCGGCCTGGCGCCGCCCGCGAACGAATGGGTCGTCGCCACGCGCATCGCCGCGCGCCCGATCATCATCCTCCATCTCGGCCGCCGCCGCGAAGACGGATCCGTCTATGCGCGGGTCAAAGGCGAAGACGCCGTCTTCATCCTCCCCGCGGACACCGCGGACATCCTTTCAGCTTCGCTGATCCAATAAACCGCTACTCGCCCGCGAGCATGGCGCCCAGGCAGCAGGCGGATTCCTGCATCAGCACGACGCTTTCGGCAAAGGCGTCGAAGTCGGAACCGGAGTCGAAATCCACGTCGGCGGCCACGCCGTCCTGTGGAAGGTATTCCGCGTCCCCCTCCGTCACCACGGTGGCCAGCGCGACGAGCGCCGCCATCGGGCGGACGCCGTCCGACTCGGGCGGCGCCGGGCGCACCCCTGCGCCGGAATGCAGGAACACAAGCGCGACGCAGGCCGCGATCGGCGCCGCCGCGACGGCGGCGCGCCGGAGCGCGCGCAGCAGGCGGACGCGACGCGCATGGGCGGCCGCATGCGCCATGATCGCGGCGGTCGCATCGGGGGCGACATCGCCGTCCAGCCGGCGTTCAAGCCCCTGGCGCGCGATTTCGCAAAGTCGGTCTTCGAAAGTGTCGTTCATGTCCGTCCTCCCTTCCGCCATTCAGCGGGATTGGCGAGCAGCTCGGTCCGCAGCCGACCCACCGCGTAGTGCATCCGCCCGAGCGCGGTGTTGAGCGGGATCTTCAGCGCCTCGGCGATCTCCTTGAAGCTCAGCCCCTCCACGACGCGCATCAGGAACACCTCGCGCTGCGCGAGCGGCAGCGCCGCCACGCGCCCGGCGACGAAGTCCGCCGTCTCCTCCCCCTCCAGCATCTGGTCCGGCGGCGGCTCCGGCGACACCAGCCGCTCGGAGAGAGCCTCCCCGGTTTCGGGCTCCGCGTCCAGGCTGACCGAGGGCTTCACCCGCCGAAGCTGGTCGATGGCGACGTTGTGCGCGATCCGCGTCAGCCAGGCCCGCAAACTGCCTCCATGCCATTTGTCCCCGTTGTCGATCAACCGGATCCACGTCTCCTGGAACACGTCGTCCACCTGGGCGGCCTCCGCCCCGAGGAGGCCGCGGATGTAGCGCATCAGCGGCGCCGCGTGCCGGGACATCATCTCCGCGAAGGCGAGTTCGTCGCCCTTGCGGTGATATGCCTCGAACAAGGCTGCGTCGTCCAGATCGGCATAGACTGGCTTCATACACGTTCATTGTCGTTCTTCCGGCCTAACGGAAAAGCGCGACAGTTTATTGTCCGCCAGACGCGGTTTACCGGCACCAGACTGCGGGGCTCAGGTCCGAGGGGCAGCGCCAGTCGCCGCGCGGCGAGAGCGCGAGCGTCCCCACCTTGGGGCCATCGGGCGCGGCGTTGCGCTTGAACTGCTGGCCGATGAAGCGCCGGAGGAAGATCGCCAGCGCGTCGCGGATCTCCTCCGGACGGGCCTCATCGCCGAACGCCTGCTCCGCCAGCAGGGCGAGGTCCTCGGGCGTCTCGCCGAACTTCATGAAGTAGTACAGGAAGAAGTCGTGCAGCTCGTAGCGCCCGATCAGGCTCTCCGTGTGCTGAGCCCCGGGCAGCAGCTCCGGCGAGACCGGCGTGCGGGCGACGTCCCGCAGCACGGCCGCGAGGTCCGGCTCCGAGACGGAGGCGTGGTACTCCACGAGGTAGCGGATCAGCGTCTTGGGCACCGAACCGTTCACGTTGTACATCGACATGTGGTCGCCGTTGAAGGTGCTCCAGCCGAGGGCGATCTCCGAAAGGTCGCCGGTGCCGACGAGCAGGCCGCCCTCGGCGTTGGCCAGGTTCATCAGGATCTGCGTGCGCTCGCGCGCCTGGGCGTTTTCGTAGACCACGTCGTGCCGCGCGGGATCGTGCCCGATGTCCTTGAAATGGCGGAGCACCGCGGGGCCGATGGGGATCGTCCGCAGCTCCGCCCCGAGCTTCGCCGCCAGCTTCGCGGCGTTGCCGCGCGTCCGCCGGCTCGTCCCGAAGCCCGGCATCGTCACCGCGCAGATGAAGGGCGGCGGCAGCCCGAGCAGCTCGCACGTCTTCGCGCAGACGAGAAGCGCGAGCGTCGAATCGAGCCCGCCGGAGACGCCGACGACGAGCCGCTTCGCGCCCGTGTGCTCGATGCGCTTGGCGAGCCCCGCGGTCTGGATGCTGAAGATCTCGTGGCAGCGTTCGGACCGAACCGCGGCGTCCGAGGGCACGAAGGGGCGCGGCGCGAGCCGCGCGTGGCGCAGATCCGGAGACTCCGGGGCAGCGGGCAGCGGAACGCGCGTGACGGTCGCCGCGGACGCCGCGTCGTTGAAGCTCGTCCAGTAGGCGCGCAGGCTGTCCGTCCACGCCGGCTTGACGTCCGCGAAGACGATCGACGACTGGCGGTCGAAGCGCGCGTTCTCCGCGACGAGGCGGCCGTTGAAGGCGATCATCGCATGGCCGCTGAAGACGACGTCGGCGGTGGACTCGTGCACACCGGCGCCCGCCAGCACGTAGGCGCCCGAGAGGCGGGCGCTCTGGTTCACGACGAGGTCGCGGCGGAAGTCCGCCTTCGCGACGAGCTCGTTGCCGGCGGTGAGGTTGAAGACGACCTGCGCGCCGCCGATGGCGAGTTGCGACGAGGGCGGGACGACGGCCCAGAGGTCTTCGCAGATCTCGACTCCGAAGCGCGGCCCGCCTTCGCAATCGAACACGAGGCCGGCGCCTGCGGGCGCCTCCTGGCCGGCGAGCACGGCGGTCCGGCCCGTGAATTCACGCACGGAGCGGAACTGGCGCTTTTCGTAGAACTCGCGGTAGTTGGGCAGAAACTCCTTCAGGGGCAGGCCGAGGAGACGGCCACCGCCGAAGACGGCCGCGGCGTTGAAGAGCCGCGAACCGACGCGCAGCGGCGCCCCGGCGATCGCGATCGTGCGTCGCCCCGCCGTCGCGGAGATGAAGCGCGCCAGCGCGCCGTCCGCGGCGTCGAGCAGCGCCTGCTGCTCGAACATGTCTCCGCAGGAATAGCCGGTGACCGCGAGCTCCGGGAACACGACGATCGCCGCGCCCTCGTCGCAGGCCCGGGCGTAGAGCTCCAGCATGCGTTCCACGTTGTACTCGGGGTCGCCGACCCTGAGCACGGGAACCGCCGCCGCCAGCCGATGGAAACCATTCATGACCGCATCCTCCGCATCGCGTCCGCGAAACGAACGCTCGATTCGGGGTTCAGTATAACAGAAACCCGACGGCGGATGAAAAGGTTTCTCGCATCACCAGCAATTCGCAATATGGCCGGGAATCAAGGAAACGGCGCGCTCGGAGATCGCGCCCCACCCCGAAATCACCGCCAAACGGGGAGTCTACGAGGTAGGGCGGGCTCTCCGAGCACGCCGCTGCTAAGCAGGGACGGCCATATTGCGAATTGCTGTCGCATCACCGCATAACCGGCATCAATCCCGTGACGGGTGTACGAGCGGGCTCACGACGAGGGCGGCGCGGGGACGGACGGCAGCGCCGGAGCGACGGGGAGCGGGAGGGGCTTGGGCGGCGCGATCGGCGCCGGGGCCTTCTCGGGCGGATCTGGCGCGATGGGGGGCGCCTTGGCCGGCACGGGGGCGACGAGCGCCTTCGCGGGCTCGGATTTCGCCGCGGCGGGCTTGGCGGTCGTCACCGTCTGGGCGGTCGGCTTCGACGACTCGGGCCGGGCCGCCGCGCTCGCGGGCGGCGGAGGCGAGCCCGGAGAAATGACGGCTGGCGCGTCGCGCTCGGCCAGCACGGACGGGAGCTGACTCTGGAGCGCCTCGTAGCGGGCTTTGTTCGAGGGATGGGTGGAAAGGATGCTCATGTAGCCTTGCTCGCCGCCTTCCTTCTCGTAGGCCCGCTTCCAGAGGCGCACGGCGGCGGCGGGGTCGAATCCGGCGCGCGCCATGTACTGCATCGAGACGCGGTCCGCCTCGAATTCGTTCGAACGCGAGTACTTCGGCACGACGAGGCCGTTGTACACGAGGAAGGCGCCCTCGACGACCGACTTCCACGTCTCGTCCTTCTGCGACTCCGCATAAAGCCCCGCGGCGGCCAGCAGGAGCTGCGCGGGCATCTGGCGCGTCATCTCCTCGGTGGAATGGCGGCAGGTCACGTGCGCCGCCTCGTGCGCGATGACGGCCGCCAGTTCGTCGTCGCCGGAGACGAGGCCGTCCTTGGGATTCCAGAGCCCGGTGAAGACCGCGATCTTGCCGCCGGGGACGGCGAAGGCGTTGACCACCTTGGAGTCGAAGAGCTCCACGTCGAACGCGAAGGTCTCCCGCTGGCCCGTGGCGTCGAAGACCCGGTCGGCGATCGCCTTGACGCGACGCACTTCCGCGGCGTCGCGGCTCGGGACGGCCGTGCCGTCCTTGGCCATCTGGACCTTCATCTCCTCGAACGTCTGGTTGCCCAGCCGGATGTCCTCCTGGACGGTGTAGAAGTTGCGCGTGCGCTCGCCCGTGACGTAGTCCATCGTGGAGGCGCAGGACGTGGCGAGAACCGCCGCCGCGGCCATCGCGCAGAGCAGCGCGGAAGAGGGAGTCTTGTCGTGCTTCATGGCGTTCTCCTGAAGAAGTTCCGGCACCGGGGCGAGGGGCAGTCGTCGTGCCGTGTTTCATGTGGCAATTCTAGACAAACGCCACCAAGAAGTCCAGAAACCAGTGAGTGGTGAATGGAGTGTAGTGAGCAGTTGTGGCTGGGGACACCCCAGACCCCGTTGAACCTCTTCGTGTTTCGCGTCGCTGCGGCGTCCCCGCCGCAGACCGAACGCGGCGAGACGCCGCGTCCACTCCCTCAGGTCTCAACCGGGGCCTGGGGCAGAGCCCCGGCGAAAACTACGCGCTACTCGCTCCTCCCCATTCACTGCCTCACGCGGGATCGACAAAGATTACGACAAGGTTTACGACAAAGCCCCCCATGCTCCCACCCGAATCCTTCGCCCTAATCTCTTGACTCCCCTCCCACACTCCCATATTCCCACACTCCCATACTCCCCCCTCCCACACCCACACACTTCCACACCCACACGCTTTCAGCCTGCCCCGCTCACCCGATTACAGGCCAGAGCCGGATACCGCTTGCGAGACGAAACCCCTTTCTGCTAGAATGGAGCCGTTTGAAAGGGACAATTTCATGAACAACGTACAGCAGTCCAATGTCGTCGTCTCGGAACGGCACCAGAATCCGGGAGTCATCATGGCGTCCCAGCCCAAGGGCGAGAGCTTCGGGTGGGCGGCGGTCCTGGCCGCCATCGCCACCTTGCTGTTCATCGTGCTCATCGCGATGCAGTGGATGGACCTCCAGGCCCTGAAGATCGCCTGACCTCCGGCCGGCGCGGGCTCCGACCCGCCGCCTGAAGGTCCAACGACATGATCCCGGCGTTGCTAAAATGGGCGAGCATCCTGTGCTGGGCGACAGCCGCCGGCTTCTTCGCCTGGTACGCCGTCTGCGTCGCCCGGCAGATCACCTACGTCACGCTCGCGGACGGACGCCGGCAGGAGCGTCGTCTGCCGCTGATCTTCCGGCTGTTGCTGCCGCTCACGCCCAACCTCGAGACGATGGCCCGGAGCCGCGGCATGGAGAAGATCCGCGGCACGGCCGATGCGATGCTCGTCACCGCCGGCTACGAGGGCCTGCTCGCGGGATGGGAGTTCATCGCGCTGAAATTCCTCGTCCCGCTCGTCGCGGGGCCCGCGTGGTGCCTTGTCGCGCACGGCTTGACGCGCGCAGCGCCCGCCATCCGTCCGGCGTTCCCGGCGCTCTGCCTGGCCGGCGTCCTGCTCGCCTACGCCCAGCCCGTGCTCTGGCTGCGCGGCGCCGTGCGCAAGCGCCAGGGGCAGATTCTCAAGGCGATGCCCTTCGTCCTCGACCTGCTCACGCTCTCGGTGGAGGCGGGTCTCGACTTCATGACCGCGATGCAGCGCAGCACGGAGCGCGCCGTGATCGATCCGCTCGGCGAGGAGCTCCTGCGCGTCATCCGCGAAATCCAGGTCGGCACCCCGCGCCGCAAGGCCCTCAAGGCGATGTCCGAGCGCGTCGACCTCGCCGACATGCGCTCGCTCGTCAACGCGCTGGTGCAGGCCGACGAGCTCGGCGTGAGCATCGGCGCCATTCTGCGCATCCAGGCCGACCAGATCCGCGTCCGCCGCTTCGAGCGCGCGGAGAAACTCGCCAACGAGGCGCCGGTGAAACTGCTGGCGCCGCTGATGATCTTCATCTTCCCCGCCGTGTTCCTGATCCTGCTGGGGCCGGTCGTCTACCGCCTCGTCCAGCAGCTCTGAACCCCGCCGGGCCACCCGTCCACAACCCCGACCGAGCCACTGCCATGAACATCTTCGCCCCCGCGCTGGAAAAGAAAATCGCCGCCTCCGGCAACATCGCCGTCGTCGTGATCGACGATGCCGCCAAAGCACTCCCTCTCGCCGAGGCGCTGCTGGCCGGCGGCGTCGACGTGATGGAGCTGACGTTGCGCACACCCGTCGCCCTCGACGCGATCCGCGCGATCGCCGGCCGGGTCAAGGGCATGCTGGTCGGCGCGGGAACCGTGCTCACCCCGACGCAGCTCAAGCAGGTCTCCGACGCCGGCGCCGCGTTCGCCGTCGCCCCGGGCTTCAACCCGCGCGTCGTCGCCGCCGCCAAGGAGATGGGCTTCAGCTTCGCCCCCGGCGTGATGACGCCCTCCGAAATCGAGGGCGCCCTCGAGGCGGGCTGCCGCCTGCTCAAATACTTCCCCGCCGGCGTCGTCGGCGGCCTCAAGGGAATCAAGAACATCGCCGCGCCCTACGCGCACCTCGGCATCCGCTTCATCCCGCTGGGCGGCCTCACGCCCGAGACGAGCGCCGAATACTTCGGCAGCCCGCTCATCGCCGCCTGCGGCGGCTCCTGGATCGCCCCGGCCAAGCTGATCGCCGCCGGAGACTGGAGCGCCATCCGGGAGAACGCCGCCAAGGCCACCGCCATCGCCAAGGCCGCGCGCGCCCTGCCCCAGAAGACGTCATGAAACCGATCGAAGAAGAGCCGCAAGTCCTCGAATCCATCCAGGCCGCGCTGAAGGAGGACGGCGCGTCGCGCGACGTCACCACGCTGGCGCTCGTCGATCCCGAGGCCATCGCCTCGGCCGACGTCATCGCCCGCCACCCCTGCCGCGTCGCCGGCACGACCGTCGGCGCGACGGTGTTCAAGCTCGTCGATCCGTCGCTCGAAATCGAGTTCCGCGTCCGGGACGGCGCCGACGTCGCCGCCGGGGACGTCCTGCTCGTCGTCCGGGGCAGCGCCGGCTCGATCCTCACCGCCGAACGCACCGCGCTCAACTTCATGCAGCGCATGACCGGCATCGCCACCGCCACCCGCTCGTTCGTGGCCGCCGTAGTCGGCACCCGATGCGCCATCCTCGACACGCGCAAGACCGCCCCCGGCCTGCGCCTCGTCGACAAATACGCCGTCAAGGCCGGCGGGGGCACGAACCACCGCATGGGCCTCCACGACATGGTGCTCATCAAGGACAACCACCGCAAGCTCTGGAAGGGCGGCGACCCCGCGCGCCTCGACCAGGCCGTCGCCGCCGCGCGCGCCAAGTTCCCCGGCGTCCCCGTCGAAGTCGAGGTCGAGACCTTCGAGGAGCTGCGCAGCGCGCTGCTCGGAAAGCCCGAGTGGATCATGCTCGACAACATGCCGCCCGCCGCGATGCGCGAGGCCGTCGCGATCGTCGCCGGGCGCTGCAAGCTCGAGGCCTCCGGCGGCATCGACGCCACGACCATCCGCGCCGTCGCCGAGACCGGCGTCGACGCCATCTCCCTGGGCTGCCTGACCCACTCCGTCAAGGCCGCCGACCTCTCGCTGGAAATCGCGATCTGACGATGAGCCTGCTCGACACCATCGCCTCGCCCGAGGATCTGCGCAAACTCGAACCCGACGAGCTTCCGAAGCTCGCGGAGGAAGTCCGCGGCGCCATCATCGAGGCGGTCAGCCGCAACGGCGGCCACCTCGCCTCGAACCTCGGCATGGTGGAGCTGACGATCGCGCTGCTGCGCGCCTTCGCCCCCCCGCGTGACAAGCTGCTCTTCGACGTCTCCCACCAGTGCTACGCCTACAAGATCCTCACGGGGCGCCGCGAGGGCTTCGCCGCGCTCCGGAGGACCGGCGGCGTCTCCGGCTTCCTCAAGCGCTGCGAAAGCCCGTACGACGTCTTCGGCGCCGGCCACGCCGGGACCGCGATCTCCGCGGGACTCGGCTTCGCCGTCGAACGCGATCGCCGCGGCGGCTCCGAATCCGTCGTCGCCGTCGTCGGGGACGCCGCGCTCGCCAACGGCATCTCGCTCGAGGCGCTCAACAACGTCGCCGGCGCGACGCGCAAGTTCATCGTCGTGCTCAACGACAACGCGATGGCGATCTCGAAGAACGTCGGAGCCCTCAGCCAGGCGTTCGGCCGCCTTCTCGGCAATCCGAAGTACAATCGCGTCAAATCCGCCATCGAAGAGGTCGGCATCCGCCGCCTGCGCCTCGCCTGGCTGCGCAACTTCTACCACGCCCTCGAACGGACGATCAAGAGCACCGTCCTGCCCAACAGCCCCTTCGAGAGCATGGGCATCCGATACATCGGCCCCATCAACGGCCACAACATCCGCCAGCTCGAGGCCGCGCTCGAATCGGCCAAAAACGCCAAGGAGCCCGTCCTCCTCCACGTCGCCACGCAGAAGGGCCGCGGCTACGACTTCGCCGAGCGCAGGCCCGAGGACTGGCACGCCTCGAACCCCTTCGACGTCGCCACCGGCGCCAAGACGGCCTCCGGCCCCGGCGTCGGCTGGTCCTCCGCCTTCGGCCAGGCGCTCGCCGCCCTCGCCGACGCCGACCCGCGCATCACCGCGATCACCGCGGCCATGGGCTCCGGCACGGGCCTCGACATCTTCGAAAAGGCGCACCCCGACCGCTTCCACGACGTGGGGATCTGCGAATCGCACCAGATGACCTTCGCCGCCGGCCTCGCCGCCGCCGGCCGACGCCCCGTCGTGGCCGTCTACTCCACGTTCTTCCAACGCGCCGTCGACGGCCTCGTCCACGACATCGCGCTCCAGAAGCTCCCGGTGCTCGTCTGCCTCGACCGCGCCGGCGTCGTCTGCGGCGACGGGCCGACGCACCACGGCATCTTCGACATCGCGCTGACGCGCCCGATCCCCGGCCTGGTCGTCATGCAGCCGCGCACCTGCGCCGACCTCGCCCGCATGCTGCGCACGGCGTTCACACTCGACGGCCCCGCCGTGATCCGCTACCCGCGCGGCAACTGCACCTGCGCTGAGAAGGACGACGGCGCCGTCGTCGCCGTCGGCCGCGCCGCCGTGCTCGAGACCGTCCGCCCGGACGGTGCCGCCGCGGACGCACCCTGCCCCGTCGCCGTCTGGACGCTCGGCCCCGAAGACGACTTTTCTCAGGCCGTCGCGACGCGCCTCGCCGCGCGAGGCGTCGGCTGCATCCGCGTCGACGCCCGCTTCGCCAAGCCCGTCGACGAGTCCCTCCTGCTCGAACAGGCCGCGGTCGGCGTCAAGGTCTTCCTCACCTTCGAGGACGCCATCGCCACGGGCGGCTTCGGCAGCGCGGTCGAATCGTTCTTCGCCGCGCGTCCCGGCCCTCGCCCCGCCGTGATCGCGCTCGGCTGGCCCGACGCCTTCGTGCCCCACGCCACCTCCCGCGCCGAACTCCTCGCCCGCTACGACCTCACGCCCGACCACGCCGTGGAACGCATTCTGGCCGCGCTGGGGTGAATGTTCAGTAGCAAGCGGGCAAAATGCCCGTTTTGTTTTTTCGGCTCTTCGGGGAATGCCCAATCTCGCCTTGAATGCTTCAAAACGGGTGTGGTAGACTTCTGTGACAATGCAAGAAACCCGCAAAAAGAAGCGATGTCCCGTCAAACCACGGTCGAAGTCCATGGAGGACAAATGGCTTGCCTTCGCCCGGACACGGCTGAGAATTCCTCTCCATGCTTCCGATTTGCCCATGCAGCTCCGAGAGGAAGTCGGGACGTATAGTCCTTATCTCGAGAAAAACGGATTGAGCGTCCTCTCCGTGGAGACCCATCCCCATCTGCTAACGCAGGGCCAATTCATGTTCTGGCCCCAAGACGAAAGTCTTCAGGACATCTCACCGCCGCAACCCGGGAGCTATGTCCAGCCTGTCGAAGACCGCCCGATCGGGATCGACCTGTTCGCGGGGGCCGGTGGCTTGTCCCTTGGATTTGAGCAAGCGGGCTTCGACATTGCGGCCTGCGTTGAAATCGATCCGATCCATTGCGCCACCCATGAATACAACTTTCCGTATTCCGCCTCGATTTGCGCCAGTGTGACGGATCTGACGGGATCCGAAATCCGTCGCCGCGCGGGCATCGGAAAGCGGGACATCGACGTCGTTTTCGGCGGTGCCCCCTGCCAGGGCTTCTCGATGATCGGCAAGCGGGCGCTTGACGATCCCCGCAACCAGTTGGTCTCCCACTATGTCAGGCTCGTGACCGAATTGCGCCCCAAATACTGCGTGTTCGAAAACGTCAAAGGTCTGACTGTCGGCAAGCACGTCCAGTTCCTGAAGGAGCTGATATCCTCGCTCGAAGCGGCGGGCTATCGGGTCGCGTTGCCGTATCGGGTCTTGAACGCGGCGGACTACGGGGTTCCGCAGAATCGTCATCGGCTTTTCCTGCTTGCGGCTCGACGCGACCAGACGCCGCCCGGCTATCCCGCTCCAAACGCAAAGAAGACAAACGTCGCCGAGGCGATTTCCGATTTGCCTGACGCCGACCAGTTCGACCGGCTTCTGCATTGCGACGCGACGTCTGTCGACTGGGAGACTCACTCGGAATATGCAAGGCGTTTGCGGGGACTTGCAGACGATCCCGCGAACTTCGGCTACGCGCGGGAATTCGACGCGAGACTCCTCACGTCCAGTCTTCGCACTTTGCATACGCAGGACTCGAAAAAGCGATTTCTGGAAACCCCTGCAGGCGAGACGGAGCCGGTCAGCCGTTTCTTCAAACTCGCCTCGGATGGACAGTGCAATACGCTCAGAGCGGGCACGGACAGCGCGCGCGGCGCCTTCACTTCGCCCCGGCCCATCCATCCGGAGCTGCCGCGCGTCATCACCGTGCGGGAGGCCGCCCGACTGCACTCCTATCCAGACTGGTTTCGGTTCCACGTCACGAAATGGCATGGCTTCAGACAGATCGGCAACAGCGTGCCGCCTCTGCTCGCCCGGGCGGTCGCCTCCGAAATCATCCGTGCGCTGGGGCTTTGCCCTGAAAAGCCCACGAAGCCCTTGACCTCGGGCAATCCATCGCTTCTTTCGTTTACCATGAAGCAGGCTGCGGCCCACTTTGGCGTTTCGCCGTCCGTGGTCGGCCAGCGAACCCGAACCACCCCGGAGGCGGACAATGATTGATCGCAAGAACCGATATGTCGCGCTGATCGAAGCGATTTTCCTCGCCCACTACCGTCCAGGGGACTCCGAGGTCTCCTTCGGGCGCGAGGAACTCGTCTCGACCGCGAAGTCGCTGGGAATCGATCTGCCCAAAAACCTAGGCGACGTCGTCTACTCGTTTCGCTACCGGGTTCCGCTTCCTGAGACGATTGCCAAGAGGGCAGCGCAAGGCATGACATGGGCAATCAAGGGCGTCGGCCGCAGCCGCTACCGTTTCGTGCAGGTCAAGCATTGCCGCATTGAGCCAGATGCATTCATGATGCCCATCAAGGTGCCGAACGCCACGCCGGAAATCCTGCTGGCCAACGCCTTCAACGACGAACAGGCGTTGCTGGCCAAGATTCGCTATAATCGGCTGGTCGACCTCTTCCTGGAAATGACCGCGCATTCACTGCAGAACCACCTGCGGACGACGGTGAAGGACATCGGACAGATCGAGATCGATGAACTCTACGTCGGCATCAACAAGCGTGGCAGGCAATTCGTCGTCCCCGTTCAGGCGAAAACGCGGAATGATCGACATGGCGTCGTCCAGACCGAACAGGACATCGCCTTCTGCCGCGAACGATTCCCGGCGATGATCTGCCGTCCCGTCTCAGTGCATGCCCTTGACGACAACCGGATCGTCTTTTTCGAGCTGACAATGGACAATGGGGGAATTTGCATCGTCGATCAGAAGCACTACGTGCTCGTCCCGTCTTCGGATATTTCCGCCGCCGATCTTGAACGCTATGCAAATAGCTGAAGCGCTTTCTCCGTTTCAATTCCATTGCATAAAACATCCGTGGCGAAAAAAGCCCTGTGATCCGCGCCGGGTCCTTTGGACAAAACGGAGCTGCTCAATCACAGGGCACGCGGACATCAAACCAAATTGCAGTGGAAACGTCAACACCATGGGCGAATTTGCGAATTTTCGCCGAGGCGTTAACGATGAGGAAAAACGGAGAATGTCTTCCAAACTACATCGTGGAGATCTCAATTTCGATTGCGCAGCGGGTGGGGCGCAGCCGTCCCGGCAAGCCGCCATCGAATCCGCTCCGCAAATCCCCCGCCAGCTCGGCGATTTGCGCGACACCCCGGTTGACAACCCACGGCGATGGGTCTATTCTTCTGGTAAATGACACAACAACGACGTCTTGCAGACGTGTTGGTTTTCAACAATACAACGATACAAATTCCATGACTATCGCCAAACGTCACGCCCTCGTTGCGCTGTTGCTCGTGATCCCGACGGCGGCATTCGCCAACGCGATTGTCCCCATTCTCAACTTCTTCAACCGGGAGACCTGGCAGCCTGCGGCGTTGGCGACCCTCGTCATCATCCTGGTGGAAGCCGC
>JAAZAI010000145.1 GCA_012514445.1 Lentisphaerota bacterium | reverse complement strand
GCGCAGGCCGAACTCCACGACTTCTTCGAGCGTCTTCGTGACCGTGTCGCCGCCCCCCGTGGTGCCCGTGGCGGTCGACTGGATGCGCAGCGTGGAGCGCTGGTACGCGGCCGTGATGTTGCTCTGGTCCACGGCGACGATCCGCACCGAGACCGTGAAGCCGTTTTCCGCTTGATTCTGCGGCAGGGCGTAGAAGAACGTCCCGCTGCCCACGGAAGTCTCCGTGAAGTTGTCGAACCACTCCAGCACGTCCCATTTCCCCGGATTCGCCCGGCGGAAGCGGATGAAGGTCTGGTTGATGCCGACCTTCGCCTGCTCGAGGACGGAGGCGGCGGCGAGCCGGCATTCCGAAGTCCGCGTCATCGACGCGGTGCTGCGCATGGCGAAGACCGAGTAGCGGATGACGCCGAAGGCGGCGATGGACAGCACGGCCATGGTGGCCATGACGATGTAGAGCGCGAATCCCGCTTCCGCGCCGCGCGATGCCGTTGTTCGTTTCATGTGGACGTTCTCGTGTTGATTGCCTCTCCTTGCGCGGCTTTTCCCATCATGCCGCGCCTGCTCCCGGCTAGTTGCCGGTGGAGAAGAGCTTGCGGTTCGTGCGCTCGCGGCGCACCTGGTAGTTCCGCGGCAGGGTCTGGACGCCGCCACCGGAGTAGGAGGGCCATTGGACGTTGGACTTGAGCGTCCAGCGCTTCGGCGGAAAATCGGCCGGATCCGGCTCGATCTCCCAGTAGATGAAGACCTGGTCGCCGCGGGCGCCCCAGGTGGTGTTGCGCTCGGGATCGATGCCGACCCAGCCTGATCGGGACTCGGTCGCGTTCTCGGACAGCCAGGAAATCTGCCGGTTGTACAGATCCCAGACCGTGTCGAAGGCGAGGGCGTCCGCTGCCAGCCTCGATTTGATGTCGTACGCCGCTCGGGCGCTGAAGCGCGCCGTCTCGAAGATCGTGAGCACGAGCAGCAGGGTCAGCGCCGAGGCGACCATCGTCTCCGCCAGCGTGAAGCCGGCCCGTCCGCTCCAGTTCGACTGCGCCGCATGGCGCGGCACGGGTTCATGGGTTGACGTCTGCATGGTTTGCGCCCTCACGGCGACATGACCTGGGAGAGGATGGACTGGCGCTCCCCGTAGGTTCGACCGCCCACGACGAGTTCGACGTTGGCATCCACTTCGATCACCCCAGAGGCCGGCTGCCAGCGGAAGGGGCGGGAATCGGCGAGACGGCTCTGCCCCGAGCCGAGCCATGGCGTTGCAAGCTCGCGCGTCGCTGCGAGCCGCCGCTCAGGAGTCTCGAGCGTGATCGTGTTCGCCTCGTCGGCGTCCAGCGCCCTGAAGGTGATCGAGCTGCCCCAGCCCCCGTCGACGCCGCCGAGCGCCACCGTGGCCTGCCGCGCGCTCATCAGCCCGCCGTCGCGATCGATCCTGAAGAGCAGCTTCTCGCGCAGCATCCTCAGTTCGAAGGCCATCTGCGTCTGAGCCATGGCGCCCTCCAGCAGGCGCTGCGCCGTCAGAAAGACGGAG
>JAAZAI010000144.1 GCA_012514445.1 Lentisphaerota bacterium | reverse complement strand
CTCACAGTTCCGGAACTGTGAGCGGGCCGATGGTCGCGCTCCAGGGCGGCGAAGCCAACCCGCGACAGACAAGCCCTTCGACAAGCCAGTACAGTAGAGCCGAGGCTCACTTGTCTGCACGGCAGGCTCAGGGCAAGCTCGCGACCAAGTTTCCAAAGAACCAGGTTTCAAGTTTCCAATTTCAAGTTTCGACAAAGCTTACGACAAAGCTCGCGACAAAGATTTCCAAGGGCCAAATTTCAAATTTCAAATTTCCACTTTCAGCGCGGCGGAGCCGCGCCTGCAGGCCCAGCAGCCGTAGGCGACGGAGACGAAGTACGAGGCGGGCAGCCGTGGCAGGGTGGCGACCTTGACGCCGAGGAGCGTGGTGGCGCCGCCGAGGCCCATCGGGCCGATGCCCAGCGTGTTGGCCTCGCGCAGCACGCGCCGCTCCAGTTCGGCGAGCGAGGGGTCCGGCGCAGCGTCGTCAAGCGTCCGGAGCAACTGCGCTTTGGCCTTCGCGTAGCCGTTCGCGCGGTCTCCGCCGACGCAAACGCCGAGGATGCCCGGTGCGCAGCCGTTGCCCTGGGCGCGCCAGACGGCGTCGAGCAGGCAGCGTCGCACGCCCTCGAGGTCGCGCCCCGCGCCGAGCGACGCGTCGGGGAGGCTGTACTGGATGTTCATGTTCTCGCAGCCGCCGCCTTTCATCAGCAGGCGCACGGAGATCGCGTCGACGTCCCGCTGCTCGATGTGGATCGAGGGATTGCCCTCGGCGACGTTGTCGGAGACCTGTGCGCCGGAAGGGACGTCGATGACGTTGAGGCGCAGCCACCCGTTCGCCGTGGCGTCGCGCACGGCCTGGCGGGCGGCCTCCTCCAGCAGCCGATGGTCGGTCCTGCGCGGCGCCTCGAACCAGAAGGTCAGCGTTCCGGTGTCCTGGCACATGGGGACGCACGTCTCGGCGGCGAGCGTCGCGTTGTCGAGGATCGTGCCGAGCGTGGTGGCCGCCCGGCAGCCCGGGGTCTCCGTCGCTTGGCCTGCGGCGAGCGTCGCGACGATGTCGGCGGGCAGTTCGGTTGAGGTCTTGCGGATCAGCTCGGCGAGGGTCCTGATCCAAGGTTCCGGCGGCTGGAAGTTCATCGCGGCTCCGTGATTCGTTTGGCGGCGATTTCGGGGTAGGGCGCGATCTCCGAGCGCGCCGTTTCGTTCGGGCGACCGGGCAGGCGTTCGAGCAGGCGGTCGAAGGATTCGTCCGGGACTTTGAGCGCGCCGAAGGCCGTGCCGACGCGGATTTCCGGCGTGGCGGCGCCGTGGAAGTCGGAGCCGCCGGTGGGGACGAGGTGGAATTCATCGGCGAGGCGAAGCAGGGCGTTCACCTGCTCCTGGTGGTGGCCCGTGTAGTAGGCTTCGATGCCGCCGAGGCCGGCGGCGGCGAGGCGGGCGACGAGATCGCGCAGCGCGGCCGGCGCGAGGTTGCACAGCGTGGGATGCGCCAGCGACGAGACGCCACTGGCGTCCGCCACGAGGCGAAGCGCGTCCTCGGGCGCGAGGCGGAACCGGTCGGCGTAGGCCGCCGCGCCCTTGGCGAGGTAGCGCCGGAAGGCGTCCTGTTTGCCGCGCGCGTAGCCGCGCTTGACGAGCGCCTGCGCGAAGTGCGGGCGCGCCACGACGCCCTCGTCGCCGGCGGCGTCCACGACGTCCTTCCAGGTGATGCAGCAGCCGAGGCGGACGAGCTTGCCGATGATCTCGACGTTGCGGCGGTGGCGGCTTTCGCGGATGCGCGCGAGCGCCGAGCAGAGGGAGGCGTTGCCGGGGTCGCAGCCGTAGGCGAGGAGGTGGACGACCACGCCGGGGACGTCGACGCTGAGTTCGACGCCGGAGACCGCCCGCACGCCGTGCGCCCGTGCGGCGGCGAGGAAGTGCGGAACGCCCTCGGTGGTGTCGTGGTCGGTCAGGGCCATCGCCGAAAGCCCCGCGGAGGCGCCCAGCTCCACCAGCTCCTCCGGGGTGCAGGTGCCGTCGGAAAACGTGGAGTGGACGTGCAGGTCGATCATGCGGGGCAGGGGAGGCTGTAGGCGGCGCCGGTCTGCGCCGCATCGAGCGGCGCGAAGTGCGCGGCGATCGCCGCGTCGTACGCGGCCGTGTGGGCGAAGGCCTTCTTCATGAGCGCGAGGCGCGTCGCGAAGGAGAGGGAGCCGCCGTGGGCGCCTGCCTCGGCGATGAGGGCGGGGTAGTCGGCCGCATCGGTGACGGACGCCACGCGGATGTAGTTCTTGGCGGCGGCGCGGATCATGCACGGGCCGCCGATGTCGATGTTCGTGCGCGCCTGCTCGGGCGAGACGCCCGCCTGCGCGATGACCTGCTTGAAGGGGTAGAGGTTGGCCACGACCATGTCGAAGGCGACGGCGCCGGTGCGCTGGAGGTCCGCCTGGTGCGCGGCGTTGTACGTTTCGCCGAGCAGGCCGAGGTAGATCTTGAAGTCGAGTGTCTTGACGAGCCCGCCCTGCATCTCCGGCTGTCCGGTGTAGTCGGACACGGAGACGAGGCGTTTGGCGGCGTCGGCGCCGAGGAGCGCCTGGACGGCCTTGTACGTGCCGCCCGTGCTGTAGAAGCGCACATGGGGGCAGGCGGAGAGCAGGCCCGAGACGAGGGCATCGAGGCCGGTCTTGTCGAAGACGCTGAGCAGGACGTTGCGGATTTCGACGCGGTCGTCGATCTTCTGGACGATGTTGAATGACATGGCGGTTGGCGCTTTCTGGATCTGGAGCTAGAGGCGGACTTCCTTCCCGGTCTTGGCGGATTCGTAGACGGCGGAGAGGATCTTGATCATGTCGACGCCCTGTTGCGGCTTGTAGCAGGGCTCGGCGCCGTCGAGGAGGACCTCGACGAAGTTCTGGAGGTTGCGCGCGTGGCCCTCGTCGCGCAAATTGCCGGCGGGCTTGACGTCGACGAGCTGGCCGTCCTGCTCCGTGTGCATCTCGACGAAGTTGCCGTCGCGCCAGGTCAGCCCGGCCTTTTCGCCGCGCAGTTCGACGAAGCGCGCCTCGGTCTTGACGTTGGAGGCCCAGCTGCATTCGATTTGCAGGACGGCGCCGTTGTCGAAGCGGATCATGCCCATCGCGAGATCCTCGACGTCGAAGACGCCGCCGGACTTCGAGTCGCCGAACGCCGCGTTGGCGGAGTCGCTCGGGCCGGACTGCTCGGCGAACTTGCAGAAGGCGGCGCCGGAGACGGCGACGGGGCGCGGGCTGCCCATGAGCCAGATCGCGAGGTCGATCATGTGGACGCCCAAGTCGATGAGCGGGCCGCCGCCGGAGCGCGCCTTCGTGGTGAACCAGCCGCCCTTGCCGGGGATGCCGCGGCGGCGCTGCCAGCCGCAGCGTCCGGCGTAGACGTCGCCCATGCGGCCGGAGGCGATGAACTTGCGGGCGTACTGGGAGGCGTCCGCGAAGCGGTTGTTGCGCATGACCATGAGCAGCTTGCCGGCCTTCTCGGAGGCTTCCTTCATGGCGAGGGCCTTCTCGGGGCTGACGGCGTCGGGCTTCTCGCAGAAGACGTGCTTCTTCGCCTTGAACGCGGCGACGGCGATCTCCGAGTGCAGGTCGTTCGGGGTGCAGATGTCCACCGCGTCGACGTCCTTGCGCTTGAGCAGCTCTCGGTAGTCCGTGCAGACTTCGGCCTTGGGGAAGAGGTCGTCTCGGAACTGTTTGACGCGGTCGGGGAGGATGTCGCAGACGGCCACGATCTTGACCCGCTTTTCGTTTTTGTAGTAGGGGGCGTGCGCCCATCGCGCAATGCCGCCGCAACCGATGATCCCGATCCTCAATGTCTTCTGCATGGGGTTCTCCGTACCGCGCTCTGGCGGGATTGACAAATTAATGCCGTGCATTTTACCCGACCCCGCCTGAAACGGCAATCCAATTCAAGGGGGGAGTTCGGAGGGTGAGTTCGGAGTTGGGAGTGCGTGAGTGCGTGAGTGCGTGAGAGCGTGAGTGTTGTCACCCACAGACACACACACCCACATACGGACTACAGTCGCTTCTCCCCCGCGTGGAGGCGGCGATAGGCGCCGGGGCTCACGCCGTACTGGCGTCGGAAGAGGCAGTAGAAGCGGCTGAGGCTCTGGAAGTTCAGCGCGTCGGCGATTTCGAGGATGTCCTGCTGGCTGTCCGCGAGGAGGTTCGCGGCGTGGTTGATGCGCAGTTCGTTGACGAAGTCGGTCGGCGTCTTCCCCAGATGTTTTCGGAACGATTTGCACAAGTGCCCCGGCGTGCGGCAGGCCAGCTTCTGCATGCGCTCGACGCCCGCGATGAAGTTCTCCGGCTTGCCCATCGCCACGCAGAGCTGCGCGAGCCAGCCCGGCACCTGGGACTCGCTCAGCAGGTTCGCGGGATCGAGGAAGAAGCGCGTGAAGAGCTCGCCCAGCAGCACCTTGAGCTGCGCCTTGCGCAGCGGGGGCGGAATCGTCGCGTTGTTGAGCTTGAGCAGCCGGTTGTAGAGCGCGCCGCAGGAGGCGGG
>JAAZAI010000143.1 GCA_012514445.1 Lentisphaerota bacterium | reverse complement strand
GTTCACACTCGCGCGCGGTGCGTGTTTTAATCAGGAAAGCAGGAAAACTGGGAGGAACGGCGCCGCCCGCCCCGCTCCGCGTCCGCCGCGTCTCCGCGATGTAATCTTGAACTCAGTTTCGATATTACAATACGTGGCGGAGTTCACACTCGCGCGCGGTGCGTGTTTTAATCAGGAAAGCAGGAAAACTGGGAGGAACGGCGCCGCCCGCCCCGCTCTGCGTCCGCCGCGTCTCCGCGATGTAATCTCGAACTCAGTTTCAATATTACAATACGTCGCTGGGGTTCACACCCGGGCGCGCGGGGCGAGGTGGGGCGCAGCCGTCCCGGCAAGCCGCCGTTGTCTGGCGAGAGCGATCCCGTGGCAGAGTCATGCGGAGCAGGTAAGGGCGGCCAGGCCCTTGGCCGCCGCCGCAGGCGCAAGGGATTGCGCCCCTCCAGCCGTGGCGGGCGCGCGCGGCGCGCCGCAGCGGAGTACCCCCCCCGGCTACGACGGGTTGCCCGGCGGCGCGCAGGGCCTGCGCGCCTGGGGAAGATGCTTCGCGAGCGGGCTCCCGCAGGTTTCACCCTTCCCGCAAGCAGTCTCTGCTTGCGGGCGGGGGCGGCGCGGGGGCCTGCGCGCCCTCGCATCGATTACGATCAGGATTATGATGACGATCAGGACTTTGTTGGGTTCGACGAAGCTCACGACATAGTTCGCGACAAAGCTTGAAGGCAACTTCCAACCCCCGAAAATCAACAACCCTGCCACTTTCCTGACCCCCATTCCCTGGGGACGCGAAATCGCTGTTGACACCGGCGTTCAACTGTATTAACATAGTTGGCAGAACCGCGAGGGCCACCCGTGGCGAGGTGCTTCCGGGGCGTCCCGGCCAAAGCGGACGATGATGCAGGTCCGATAGCCTCATGAACATGACACACAAACATATACTCGTTCCTTTCGCCTTCTTGGTCATGGCGGCGACTCCCGTGCATGCGGAGACCTCGATCCCCCGGGCAGCCGTCGTGACGGATGATTTTTCATTGTCGGGAGAGCGAAAAGCAGGAGGCATGCTGGACGGCGCGACGGCGTCCACAAACCTTTCCTGGCGTACCGCGCCAGCGTTTATTTTTGATGGCAACAAGGACAACGGGCGCATTCGCCTCGCGGCCGCCGGTTCGATGTCCGCAACCGTCGAGGCGTTTCGCGCCGACCGTTTTGAGATCGAGCTTGACGTACGGCCCTCCGCGCAACATAAGGGTTGGATCGGCGTGGGGATTGGCGGGGCTGCAAACCCCTCGACGGCATCGTTTATCGGCGGTGCTTTTCTGATTCTCGACTCGGCGGGCAAGGGTGCCCTGTTGGCAGACGGAACGCGACTCAAGCTCGCGTCGAAGGAGCTGGGAGACGCCTTCCACCCCGAAGGGCCTAATCGCCTCCGCTTTGTCTACGATGCCGTTGCCGGCACGGTCGGCGGGTGGATCAACGATCGGCCGGTCGCCGAGGCCGTCTCGCTCGGCGGCTTCGTTCCGGCAGTGACCCGCGCGGGATTCTCGGCGTTTGGTTGCGACGGTAATTCGTGGGTCGACAACTTCAAGATGACTCTCCTCAATCCGCACACGCGCAAATCCGTCGAGCCGGAGATCGCCAAACCGGCCGATGTCTACCGCGTGCTTTTCCTCGGCGACAGCATCACCCGGAGTCTGCCCAATGCCAAGCACCAGTGGACTTATGCTGCCGGGATGGCCGCGTCTTCCGAGGCAACCGATTACGTCCACCAGTTCTGCGCCATACTCGAAGAAGCGCTCGCGAAGGAAGGCAAGAAGGTCGAAAGCCGTTTCCTGGCCGAGCACGGCGGCCGCATTCGGGCCTGTCTCGGCCGCGTCGACGAATACCGCGACTTTGCACCGGACCTGGTCGTCGTGCAGTTTGGCGAGAACGAGAAGCCCGGAGCCGGCTCGGAGACGTTCGCCGACGACTATGCGACGCTGCTCAAGGAAGTCTCGGGGTTGGCGTCAAAGCCGCAAATTCTGGCCTGCGGGCTCTGGGCGCCGCGCAACGGGACTCCATACCAGGGCCGCACGGCGGAGGTGGACGCGACCATCGAGCAAGTCGCACGGGCGCACGGCGCGGGCTTTGCCTCCGTGCAACGGTATGCGATGGATCCCGCCTGCCGCGGCTTCGGCGCGACAGATGGCGTGAGATGGCACCCCAACGACGCAGGCATGAAAGGATATGCCGAGGCGCTCTTCGGCGCCTGGCAGCCGCCGAAAGGCGTCGTCAAAGGTCGGCGTCAGGCCGAGGCCACATTGCCATGATGAACAAGCTCATCCTCAAATCGGACACCCGGCCGTTCGTGCTTCAGATTCAGGAGCGCCTGCGGGCGAGGATCCGTTCCGGAGACCTGAAACCGGGCGACCGCATCCCCTCGATGCGCCAGCTCGCGGCGCAGAGCGGGACGAGCCTGGGCATCGTCAAGCAGGCGCTGACGACACTGGGCACGGAAGGCTTTCTGCGCTCGCATCCGGGACGCGGCGTCTACGTGGCGGAGTCCCAGGGCACGCAGCGCGGCGTGGCGCTCGTGCTGCCCGCCCTCGACACCGAGCAGACGCTGAAGATCGTCAAGGGAGTCAAGGCCGGGCTGGGGACGGGCTCCGCAAGGCTGCTGGTCATGGCCGCGGACTTCGACTTCCAGCAGGAAAGCGACCTGTTCCTCAGCCTCAACGCCAGCTTCGTCGCCGGGGCCATCATCGTCCCCCCGCCCGTCAACCGGTACGTCGAACCTCTGCGGGCCTTGCGCCGCGCAGGCGTCCCGTTCGTCCTGCTGGACATCGTTCCCGAATCGCTGGAGGCCGATTCCGTGCAGTCGGACCGCGTTCAGATCGGGCGGCTGGCGTTCGGCCACCTGCTGGAGCGCGGTCATCGGCGCATCGGCGTCGTCGACCACTCCGGCGATTCGCTGACCCACCGCGAGCTCCGCGAAGGCGCCGACGAGGCCCTGCGCGGCGCCGGGCTCCGCTTTGCAGACATGCCGCGCGTGATTACGGACGTCACGGATTTGCAGCGCAGGAAACCGTGGTCCAATGGCGAGAAGGCGACCTTGGAACTGCTGGGCCAACATCCGGAGGTGACGGCGATCGTCGGCATGAACGACAACCTGTCGCTTGGCGTGCTGCGGGGCGCGCGGAAAGCGGGGCGGTCGGTCCCGCGCGATCTTTCCGTGCTTGCCATCGGCGATCTGAATTCATTCGAGGTCTCCGATCCTCCGTTGACGGCCATCAGCCAGCCGCACGAAGCCATGGGGTGCGCGGCGGCCAAGAGGCTGGTCGCGATGCTGGACGCGCCCGGGCTCCTGCCGGTCGAACGCCGCCAATTGGAACCGCGGCTTGTCGAACGGGCCAGCGTCTTGACGATTCCCCTTGAGACGTGACGCATCGTCGAACGCATTGCTTTTGATATCACTGAATACAAGAAACTCACCCAAGAAAAGGAAGAAGAAATGAAGACGCTTGATTTCGCGACTTATCGGGACAAGGTGGCTGGCTGCTGGACCGGCAAGAACATCGGCGGCGTGCTGGGCGCGCCGTTCGAATGCAAGCGGCAGTTGAACGACGTGCAGTTCTACACGCAGGATCTCTCCAAGGGGCCGCCGCCGAACGACGATCTCGACTTGCAGATCGTCTGGCTGGCCGCCGTCGAAAAGTTCGGACGCCAGGTGAACGCGGCGATCCTCGGCGAGTACTGGCTGAGCTTCGTGATCCCCCACTGGGTCGAGTACGGGACGGGCAAGTCCAACATGCGCGCCGGCCTGATGCCGCCGATCTCGGGCCATCTCGACAACGTCTACCGCAACTCCTGCGGGTGCTTCATCCGCTCCGAGATCTGGGCGTGCCTGGCGCCGGGGCATCCCGAGATCGCCGCGCGCTACGCGTTCGAGGACGCGATCGTCGACCACTCGGGCGAAGGGGCGTACGGCGAGGTCTTCTTCGCGGCGCTGCAGAGCGCGGCGTTCGTGGAGGGCGACTACCGCAAGCTGATCGAGATCGGGCTCTCCTACATTCCCGACGGATCGTTTCTGGCGAAGGCCATCGGAGAGGCGATACGCTGCCACGACGACGGCGTGCCGTTCGCCGAGGCGAGGAAGCGCATCCACAACGCCGCGCCGGGCACCTTCGGGATCCAGAACCAGAAGCTCTCGGAAATCGACAAGTCCGATCCGGAATTTCTCACGGGCGCGGCGGGATTCGACGCGCCCGAGAACTGCGCCTACGCGATCGCCGGGTGGCTCTATGGCGAAGGCGATTTCGGGAAGTCCATCTGCCTGGCCAACGCCTGCGGCGAGGACACCGACTGCTCGTGCGCGACGCTGGGCGCCACCATGGGCATCATTTCCGGCGCGTCCGGCCTGCCGGCGAAATGGACGGAGCCGCTGAACGACAAGATCGTCACGATCTGCATCGACCGCACGTGCGGCGTCTGGGTGCCGCAGACGTCCACGGAGCTCGCCGAACGCGTGATGCGCGCCACGCCGCTTTTCCTCGGCCGCGAACACTGCGACGTCCTCGCGCCGGGCGGCTACACGGTCAACTGCCGTTTCGGCGACGAACTCTTCTCCGAGGATCTCACGAAGGAGTATCTGCCGGGGATCAACGGGGGCGGCAAGGACAAGCTGCCCTCGATGCCGGCGCTCTGCGCCATGTCGCCGTATGTGGTGCGGCATTCGTTCCCGACCTTCAACTTGCGCATCGACTACGAGGGGAGCGTGTATTTCAAGAAGGGAGAACCTCGCGGCGTGACGGTCACCGTGGAGAATTCCGACTTGGCGAAGCAGCAGCTCTGGGCGCGCCTCTCGCTGTTTACGCCTCCGGGCGTCGCCGTGGTTTCACAGCGCAGCGTGACGCTGCCGCTCAACAACGTCTGGGGCGCGAAAGCGCAGACGCGATTCGTCGTCGACGCCTCGCAATTCGATGGCGCGCGCCTCTAAATGGTTCTCGACGTCTCGATCGAAGGGCGCCATTCGTCCGGGGCCGTCAAGGTGATGTTGCTGGCCGGAGGCTGCTAGACGAGGAAGTGCCCGGCGGCGGATTCGCCGAGATCTTCGGCTGCCGGGAGGACGACATCGCAAGTCCCGGCGACGCTCCCGTTTCCTTGATCTGGAACGACGCCAAAGGCTCCGTTGAAAAGAGCCACTTCCAGGCCTGCTGGACGCCCGGCGAGGATGCCGAGACGATCGCGACTTACGATGATGGACGCCCGGCGGTTCTGTCGCACCGCTGGGGACGCGGGCGGACGGTAATTTCGGGTCTCAATCTTGGGATGTCGCATGCGCCGCGCGAAGGCCTTGGCGACGATGTGCGCAATGGCGGAACCGCTTCCTCGGGAGCTTTCGCCAAGCGGATCGTGCTGTCGCTGGCCCGTGAAGCGGGCGTGGAGCCCCCGCTGGAGGCGCCCGCATCCGTTGTCGCGAGTCTTTTAAAGGGTGATGACGGGCAAGCCATTCTCATCGCCATCAACACCGCGTCCGAGCGGATGACGGGCGTGATTCGCATTGCGGCGAACCCTTACGCTCATGCACGGGATCTGATTGAAAACCGGGAGGCCGTCATCGGCGACGACGGCGTGAAGCTGTCATTGAAAGGCCACCAGACAGGAGTCTTTCACCTGACGACGCACCCCGCTTAAACAACGGACGCCAAGCGTCGGCCAAGGCCGTCGCGAGCGACAGAGGGATGCAGGATGTGCCGCATGCGGCTATTCTCTCAGTTTGATCGGCTGTCACCCATGGGGGTGATGGGCCCGAGCTTGAGCACTCGGTATTTCCCGAGCGGAATGCGGGTGAGTTCGTCAGGCGAGAGTATGCCGTCCCAGGTCCAGCCGGGATGGCCGTACAGGCCCTCGGTATAGACTTTCATAGGCTGGGAGAAATTGCGATGGGGGTTGGGCCGGGAAGCGCGTCGAACATGACGGTTCCGTTTTTGGACTCGACACGCGAAGACGCACGGCCTTGCGTGACGCGGCAGGTGCGCCATCCGGCGGGGACGGTGCAGACGACCGTCAGCGGGTGGTCGTAGAAGACAGGATCGGCCGCGCAGGTCAGACTCAGTACAATGCGCCGGGCATCCGCCTGCGTCGTCGCGATCTTGGCCGTGTCCCGCTCGGTGACGTATTGATGATACGAGATATGATCGGCAATCCAGAGCTCACCTCGATCCCGCCGCTGCGCCAGGCCATCGAGCACGGCAAAGAAAATCTCCTGCTTCCACGCCCAGAAGTCCTGGTAGCCCCAGTTCATGTCGGGACCGCGCTCCACGCCGTGGGCGATCAGGTATTCCATGCCGCCCGAGGCAATCGCCTTGTCCGCCAACGCCAGCATCTGCTCCGTCTTCTGCAGATGGTACACGACGCCGTGTCCGTTGAACGTGGGACGGTCGATCAAGTGGTGTTTGTTCAGCAGCGTCTGCAAATCCTCCGCCGAGATGTTCCATTTTCCGGGGCCGACGCCCGGCATGGCCCACGAAATCAGGCGCGGGGTTTTGCCCGAACCGGTCGCGGCGACGATCCGTGCGCACTCGCCGATCTCGTAATCGGCGTTCGCGAAGTCCTTGACGCCCTGATGCGTCATCGTGTGGACGCCGAGGACGACGCCGTTCGTCCAGACCTCCTTCTCCCACTTGCCCTTGAACTTCAGGTACTCCCCCTTGCCGGGGTTGATGTAGAACGTCGCGGTCATCTTGCGGGCGGCGAGGGCCGGGACGGCGACCTGCCAGTGGCTCGGCCAACTGTCGTCGAACATCAAAAGAAACGCCGCCTTGCTGTCGTCTTTCCAGTGCGCGATGCGCGCGGTGCCGGGCTGATCGCCCCGAGCGGCGGAACCGAGCGCAAGGGCCGCGAAAAGGGCGGCGAGGGTCTTCGAAATTCGTCGTGCTTTCATCAGTCTCTTTCGTTGTCTTGTGCGAGCGAAACCTTCAGGTATCGGCCGTGTCCGGCAGTTCTTCAGACGGAGGCATGGCGACGACCTGACCCCTGGCGACAGCGGCGGGGGATGGCGGCAGGGCGCCGGCGGCGGCAGCCCGGACTGGACACACGTGCGCCAGCAAGGCCAGCGTCAGAGTTGTTTTCGCGAAGGTTTCCCAGCTCATTTTAAGCAATATTAGAAGGGTCGGAAGCTTGATGCTTCAGGACGAAATACGCACGATACTAAATTTCTTCACGTGACTAAAATAGCTCAGTTAACCAACGGTTGTCAACAGGGAATTTGCCGGGGAAATTGTCATCGGCCAGTCGTCGGAAAAGGGACTCATGCGAGCACCCCCAAGGAGAACATTCCCGTTTTCCTGATTTCAAATTCAACCCTTCCTTTGAAGCGTCAGGGCGCACACGGCGTGTGGTTGTATATCAGGAAATCAAGAAATCAGGAAGGGACGGCGGTCTCGTGGAATAGGGTTGTCGATTGTAGGCCCAGCGCTACAACACAAACCCAGCCGACATGCGCTGCACAAGCATATTCCGATTTTCCCTGTCACTTTTCTGACACACACCCGTTTGGATCAGATCCATTTCAGCGCACCCGCGGCAGGTCGTCCCACGAGGTGGTGTAGTTGGGCGTG
>JAAZAI010000142.1 GCA_012514445.1 Lentisphaerota bacterium | reverse complement strand
TGAGCGCAGCATCCTCAGCGTCTCGATCCAGTTGCGGGGCGAGTTCGGCATCGAGGGCGTCTGCCTGAGCGTGCCGTGCATCGTCGGCCGCTCGGGCGTCGAGCGCGCCCTCGTCTCGACGCTGCCGCCGGACGAGCAGTCGCTGCTGCAGGCTTCCGCGGCCCGCCTGGCCGAGGCCTACGCCGGCGTGGTTCGATAATTCTTGCCTTGCGCCTCGGAAAAGCGTAGATTTTGCATTCGTCTGTTCAGCAGACATGCAAAGCCCGGGGGAGCCGCTGGTGCGGCTGAGAGGAAGCGGAAGCTTCGACCCTTTGAACCTGTTTGGATAATGCCAACGTAGGAAGCGACATGACGGTTTTCAACCACAGTTTGATTTGGTTCGGGGCGGCGATTTCCATCGCGGAGATCCTGACCGGGGCGTTGCTGGCGCCGCTGGGCTTTTCTCGGGCGCTGGGGGCCATCGTCCTCGGGCACCTGATCGGCGGCGTGTTCATGTATCTCAGCGGCCTCATCGGCGCGCGCACCGGCCTCAGCGCGATGGAGACGGTCAAGGGCGCCTTCGGCTCGCGCGGGGGATTGCTCTTCGCCGCGCTCAACGTGCTGCAGCTCGTCGGCTGGACGGCGGTGATGATCCACAGCGGCGCCGCCGCGGCCGTCTCGCTGCTGCCGGCCGCATCCTGGCTCTGGTGCCTCGCGATCGCGCTGCTCATCACGCTGTGGGTCGCCCGGGGTGTGGGCGGCGCCTTCCGGCTCAACGTGGTCGCCATGGCCGCGCTCTTCGTGCTCTCCGCGCTGCTGAGCAAGATCGTCTTCGGCGGTGGCGGGGTCGCGACCCCGCCCTCGGGCGCGATGACGTTCGGCACGGGCGTCGAGCTGTCCGTCGTGATGCCGCTTTCGTGGCTGCCGCTCATCTCGGACTACACGCGGCACGCCACGCGCCGGCCGCGCGCGGTGACCTTCGCGGGCGTGGCGGTGTACGGTCTGGCGAGCTGCTGGATGTACGTCATCGGCCTCGGGGCGGCTATCCTCACCGGCGAAAGCGATGTCGCGCGCATCCTCGCGGCCGCGGGCTTCGGCAGCGCCGCGCTGCTGATCGTGCTGGGGTCGACGGTGACGACGACGTTCCTCGACGTCTACTCGGCCGGCGTGGCCTCGGCGAGCATCGTGCCGAAGCTCGACGAGCGCAAGGTGGCCGCGCTGGTCTGCCTGGCCGGCGCCGCGCTGGCGGCCTTCACGCCGATCACGCGATACGAGTCGTTCCTCTACTTCATCAGCTCGGTCTTCGCGCCGATGGCCGCCGTGTTGGTCGTCGACTACTTCGTCTTCGCCAGCCCCGGCGCGAAGCGACGCTTCAACGTCGGCAATCTGGCGGTGTGGACGGTCGGCTTCGTCCTCTATCGCGGACTGCTGGGTCGCGGCGTCGAAACGTCCGTCGGCCTCACCGTGCCCGTGATGGCCGCCACGGCGACGTTGGCGCTGATCGTCGGATTTCGGTTCCGCGTTAGCGCGCCACGTGTGTGAGTGGGGTGGGGGCGTGAGAATGGGGTATGTGGGTTTGTGGGAGCTCATGCCGCACCCTCAAGCACGAACGTGAGACGAGGAGGTGGGGCGCAGTCGTCCAGCCTTCGTCTGCGACTTCGGCTCGGCACACCCGGCAAGCCGCGGCGAATGGGTTTAGCGGGATCAAATCCCTTGTTGTCGCTGCAGTCGAGGGGTACCAACCCGGCTACGACGGGTTGCCCGTGAGCGGCAAGATATTGCCGCGCTCCACAGCCGTGCGTATCCTGTAGCGAATGGCGTGGCCATTCGACCGTGCGACGCGTCGTCACCGCGTCGCTACTCCTGAGGCGACCGTGCCGCCAGCGCGGTCGAATGCGGCTCGCCGGAACGGCGTCGCCCCACCTTGCTTGCTTCGCAATCAGCTTGTCGTCACGGCTGCGGAGAAACTCACGCGCATTCACGCACTCCCACCTCGAATGGCGCCAGACGTTAGTCGTTCTGGGTCTACATGCCGTTAAGTCAGCGCCATTCGGGGCGGGCCAGAATTCGCGACGCGGGTGAATCCGGCGGGAACGTAAAGTCGCCTCCGGGCGCATCCGCGAATCCGGGATCTTCGAAGCGGGACGTGCGATCATGCCCCAGCGCGAGCCACCCCTTCCAGTCTCGGCGCTGGTCATCACCCGACGCCGCGAAGACCTCCGGAGCCCCCGAGACGTCCCAGAAGAGGTTGTTCTCGCTGTAGAACTGCTCCAGGGCCAGCGCGTCGGCGCTGCTTTGCCTGAAAAACGGTCGTCCGTCCTGCAGGACGACATTGCCGACGAACACGAGGTTCATCGCGTAGTTGTCGCCCGGCCAGGAGTAGCCCGTCTGCCGCGAGCGGCCGACGGAAATGGCGATGCCGCTGCCGCCGTTGAAGGCGAAGACATTGTGGCGGACGATGTTTTCGCGGCCGAAATGCTGGTGGAAGCCTTCGCTGGAGCAGTTCCGGCAGAGGTTGCGCTCGATGACGATGTGCGCGCTCCCTTCATCGGTGTAGATTCCCCAGCCGCCGTAGTAGCGGCATTGGATGTCGGCGATCACATTGTCGTAGACGCGCGTGCCGGGCTGGACGCCCAGCAGATAGATGCCGCCCATGTCGCTGATGACGCCTTTGCCGAGATCGTGGATGCGGTTGTGTCCGATCCGGTTCTCACGGGTGACGCTCTCGCCGTATCCCCAGCTCCAGCCGCAGGAGATTCCGGAGTAGAGGAGGTCGTGGATGTGGTTGTGTTCGATCAAGTTGCCGAACGCGTGCGTGACGAGGACGCCGATGGCGCTGAAGTGGATCTCGCCGCAGTCGTGGACGTGGTTGTTGGTGACGCGGTTCCGCGAGGTGACCAGGCTTGGCGCCTGTTTGGCCTCCGCCGCGCCCGCGCCGCCGATGCGAATACCGCCGCCGCCGAGATCGTGGAGGTGGTTGCCGTCGATGACGACGCCCGTGCAGCCCGCGCCGATCTCCATCGCGTACCAGCCGCCATGCGCGATGGTGCAATCGGCGAAGGCGCAATGGCGCGCGCCGTGCATGAAGACGGTTCCCGGCAGGTGGACGGCCCCCTGCGGCGCTCCGCCCAACGGCTTGTCCTTCGTGCTCCAGTTGTCGCGAAAAGCGTAATTGCGCCGGACGGGCGCTGCGGGGTCCTTGAAATCGTACGCGCTCCCGATGGCCGGGTTTCCGGCTCCGCCGTGGCGAAACGTCAGGCCCTCGAAGCGGATCCATTCCACGTAGGCGTTCTGCTCCGGAGCGCCGTCCATCCGCAGGAAGCAGCCGATGGCCGGGACGACGGCCTCCGCCGTCTCCATGGTTTCATCCGCCTCGGGGATGTAGTAGATGCGCCCCTCCCGGATGGAGTGGAAGTATTCACCGGGCTCCGAAAGCGCCTCTGCGACATTCTCCAGGCGGTATTCCGTGTCCGCGGGATCCATGACGAAACGCGACCGGTGCGTCGAGACGAAGCACCGCTCCCCGGGGATGAAGGTCTCCAGGGGGAGCGTCTCCTCGATCCACTTGTGCGTCACGATGGCCTCGATGCATTCCGGCTCCGCGGCGGATTCGGGGTAGCCTCCGAGGGGGACGATGAAGCGATCCGTTCCCGCAAACAATTCTCGAGCCGCCGGCGTGGGCGACGCGATGCGTAAAAACCCGTTCTTGGGCAGACTCGCCCGCTTCTTCCGCCGTTGGTTGACAAAGAACTGGTTCACGGGACCCAGGGCGACCGCCGCGTCGGGAACGGGGGCGGACCAGACGTTTCGGCCGTGGAATTCGCGGCGGTGCCAGTCCGCAATCCGAACCCCGCCGTCGAAGACAGGCGTTTCTCCCGGAACGGCCTTGAAGGTCACGGGGGCGGAATGTTCCGGAGTGACGACGACGGTTTTGTTCAGGGGATAGACGCCGCCATGCACCCAGACTGTCAGCGGTCCGTCCAGGGACGCGGTCTGCTTGAGCAGGCGGATGCGGTCCAGCGCGCCGGAAATGCTGGCCAGCGGCGCATCGGCCGAACCGGATCGGCCGGGTCCGTCGAGTCCGTCTGGCGACAGATGCAGTTCGTTGACGAGAGTGCTTTTGGGTGTCATGGTTGCGACTCCGATGCGGATTGCGATTTCAAATAACTAAAGTATACGCCATCGTCACGAATGAAGAAAGCGGATTCAAGTTTCGATCGGCGCAATTCTCAAGCAGGGCCGCACGATGCCCGGGGCAGCGTCACGCGGACCAGGTTGCGCGCCGCAAACGATGCGGCGGGGATCAGCGTGTCCGCGACGGGGGAGCCGTTGACGGTCATCGCGCGCTTGTCGCCGCGGACGACCTCGATCTCGAACACGCAGCCGCGGAAGCGGCGCGTGGCCGTGAAGCCGGGCCAGGCGGCGGGGATGCAGGGCGCGACGACGAGCCCAGCGTAGTCCGGGCGGATGCCCAGGATGCCGGTCGTCATGGCCACGTAGTTCCAGACGGCGGAGCCGGAGAGCCACGACACGCGGCCTGCGCCGTAGCGCGGGCTGAAGCGGCTGCAGGTGCTCTGGCAGACGACATAAGGCTCGACCTCGCGGATTTCGGCGCGGTCGTTGAAGCTCGCGGGCATCACGTTGCGCAGGTACTCCCAGGCGCGCTCGGTCCAGCCCAGTTC
>JAAZAI010000141.1 GCA_012514445.1 Lentisphaerota bacterium | reverse complement strand
GGCGGCACCGATGGCGTGTCGGATCAGGTGACGGTCGTGAACGCGCCGCTCCATCTTGACGCCTCCCTGCCGGCCCCCGTGGTCTACTGGGAGGAGGTGCGGCAAGAGCCGCGGCCGTTGCATCTGCATTTTCTGCTCGCGGATTTGGCCGACCCCGACATCGAGGCGGCCGTCGAAGTGACGGCCGATCCCGATGGCGAAGGCCCGGCCGCCGCGACCCTGCGCCAGCCCCTGGAGATTGCGCGGGAGCGCGGTTTCTTCGCGGCGGTCAACGCCAACGCCTTCATGCACCTGCTCGACACGACGGAGGCGGAGCGCAAGAAGGGGTGGTACGACGGGAAGCCCGTCCGGCTCTTCGGCTTGGCCGTGGAAGACGGTCTGCCTCGCAACCCGCACGACGAGCGCCGGATTCCGCTTTGGTTCGATGCGAAGGGACGCGCCCGTGTCGGTTCGCCCGGCGCGGAGGAGACACCCCGGCAGGCGGCGGCGGATTGGGAGGGTCCGATCTTGCGGGACGGTACGGTTGTGGCGGACGAATCCCCGGCCTTGCACCCGCGAACGCTCGCCGGGACGAATTCCGAGGGGAGCCGGCTGCTGCTGGTCGTCGCCGAGGGTCGCCAGACGGGTTACAGCGAAGGGCTGACGATGCGCGAAGCGGGGGCGTTGATGCGCGAGCGGGGGTGCGCCGACGCGATCAACTTCGACGGCGGCGGCAGCGCCACGATGCTCATCGCCACCAACGGGATTCTCGGCGCGGTGGGCAACCCGCCGGGGCGCTGGCTTCGCCCGCTGCCTGTCATGCTCGGGATCCGGCGAGGCATTCGGCGAAACCCTGTTTTGCGGGAGTTTTTGAGCGAGGTTCTTCGAAGTGGAGGAAAGGAGGCAAAAATCGGTGATAATTTTTGCTTGACAATATCAAGATGATCTTGATATAACTAGGCGCATGAGACCTAAAACGCCTGCTCAATGGAAAATCCCCTACGAAATCTCCGCCGACCCGATGGGCGGCACCGTGACCGGCCTGGGCGGCGTGGCGGTGGCCACGCGCGCCTTCCGCGGCATGGGCCTGCCCGGAGCGTGCGACGAGAATCTCGGCGTCTTGCGCCGCATCCGGCTGGGATTCACGGCCGGCGAGATCGCCGAGTCGGTGTCGTGCGCGCTACTGCTGGGCGCGGAATGCGTGGAAGACGTGGATCGGCTGCGCGAGGATCCGGCAGTGGAGAAGATGCTGGGCTATCGGCCGCCGAGCGCGCGGGCCGTGCGCGACTGGCTCGAGCGCTGCCACGACGCGGAGGCGGTGGAACGGGCCCGCGGGCAGGCGCTTGAGCTGGAATTGAAGTCGAGCGTGCCCGAGCCAACCGAAGGCCTTCGCGGCCTGCAGGCGGTCGTGGGCGTCTCGGCACGCGCCGCGGCGGCGCGCCAGCCCGGGGGTTCCCCGCAGATGGCGACGGTGGATCTGGACGCGACGGTCGTGGAAAGCGGCAAGCGCTCGGCGCTGATCGCGTACACAGGGGAGCGCGGCTACCAGCCGGTGATCGCGGTCTGGGCCGAGGCGCGCGCGGTGCTGGCCACCGAGTTCCGCGACGGGAACGTGCCCGCCGGCAAGGATCCGGCATGCTGCGCGCGCCTGGCGTTCGCCGAGATTCCCGCGAGCGTGCGCGAGCTCGCCTTCCGCGGCGACAGCGCCTGCGACAATCGCGAGTTGCTCGACTGGCTCGACGACGTGGCGCGCGACGGGGGCCCTCGGGGCATCATCCACTATGCGGTGAGCGCGCGGATGGAGCCGGATCTGGCGGCCGCGGCGCGCCGCGTCGCCGACGAGGCGTGGACGACGTTCGGACGCGACTCGGACGGCACGCTCAAGCAGTGCGCGGAGCTCGACTACGTGCCCGGCCTGCGCTCGGAGAACAAGCACGCGCGCCCTCGGCGCTACATCGGCCTGCGCTTCCTCAAGCCCCAGGGCGAACTCTTCGACGACGGACACGACCGGAAGCATTTCGCCGTGGTGACCAACCGGAGCGAAGCGGCCGAGAAGGTGATCGCGTGGCACCGTGAGAAGGCGGGCACGGTCGAGCACGTCCACGACGAGATGAAGAACGAGCTGGCGGCGGCCCGCCCGCCCAGCCAGAAGTTCGGAGCCAACGCGGCCTGGTTCGCGATCAACGCGATGGCCTACAACGTGGCCGCCGCGCTGCGCGCGGCCGATCCCGAGCCGGAGGGCCGTGTGCGGCGCGTGCGCGGCGTGCGCTACCATCTGCTGATGGCCAGCGCGCGTCTCTCGCGGCTCAGCCGCAAGATCGTCCTGCGCTTCGCCGCCCCCAGGGAGTGGGTGCAGCGCGTCATGAAGGTGCTCAAGGCGTTCCCCTGCCGCGTGCAGCCGACCGGGTAGCCTCCGCACGCGGCAAAAAGCCGAAATCGAACGAGTCCGACGGACGGGCGTCTGCCCGGCTGCGGCGTAGCCTGCCTACATCCCGCCTCGGAGGTGCATCGCATGCCTTGCGCCAGCCGAAAAAAGCATCGGCGGCGCGCTTGCGGATGGTTCGACGCCCCCGGGATCCCGCGCGAAGGCCGTCAAGCCGGGCTTCCGGTCCTGCGGAACGCCCTCGCGCTGAAACTCCCGCAGTTTAGGCAGTCGGCGGCGCCGCTTGAACCGCTTCGCGCAACCTGCTACAATCGCGCCATGAACCGCTTCTTCAACACCGCCGGCCCGTGCGTGCCGGGCAAGCACTATCTGCTGGACGCCTCCGAGCGCCTGCTCGAGGTGGTCGAGCTGATCCGCCGCGAGCAGTACTTCGTGATCCATGCCGCGCGGCAGAGCGGCAAGACCACGCTGCTGC
>JAAZAI010000140.1 GCA_012514445.1 Lentisphaerota bacterium | reverse complement strand
GCGCACACGTCGATGAGTCTGCGGTGCCTGATGGCGAACCTGGGGGACCTGGAGGCGCGCGCGGCGATCGCGGAGTTCGACTCCCAGCTTGAGCCGATGCAGATCGCCGAGGCCGTCATCGCGGCCGGACCGAAGATCGCTGCCTTCTCCGTCTACATCTGGAACGTCGGGGTCATCGCGGACGTGCTGCGCATCGTGCGGGCCGCGCGGCCCAACATCGTCCTCGTGGCGGGCGGACCGCAGATCGTGCCGGATGACGATCCCGCCGGGATTCTGCCGCTCGTGGACGTGGCGGTGTGCGGGGAAGGGGAGGGCGTCGCGCGCGAGGTCTTCTCGACGCTGCTCGCAGGCGGCGGGGTGGCGTCGCCCGTCGTGGCGCCGCCGCCCGATCTCGCGCAGGTCGCTCTGCCGTACCGGCTGTACACGGACGAAGACATCGCCCATCGCGTCGTGTACGCGGAGTCGACGCGCGGCTGCCCGTTCCGGTGCGAGTACTGCACCTCGGCGGGAAGCGGCGGCGTACGCGCCTTCCCGACCGGCCCGCTGCTGGAGGCGTTCGAGGCGCTGCTCGACCGGGGCGTCCGGCAGTTCAAGTTTCTCGACCGGTCGTTCAACTTCGGCGGCGAGGCGGCGCTTGCCGTACTCGACTTCTTTGCGGCGCGCCAGTTCACGGGACTGCGGCTGCACTTCGAATTCACGCCGGACGCCCTGGACGCCGCGTGGCGCGAGCGGCTGCTGCGCTTCGAGCCCGGCATGCTGCACATCGAGATGGGCGTGCAGACGTGGAGCCCCGCCGTGGCAAAGTCCATACGCCGCCCCATGAAGCCAACGGCCGTCGAGCGGGCGCTGCGGTTCATGATCGACGAGGCGAAGGCCGACGTGCACGCCGATTTGATCGCGGGACTGCCGGGTGAGGACGAGGCGTCGTTCCAGACCGGCTTTGACCGCCTCGTGGCGCTTCGTCCCGCGGAGATCCAGGTGGGGATCTTGAAGCGCCTGCCGGGCACGGCGATCGGGCGCCACGATGCGGAGGCGGGCGTCCGGTGGAGTCCCGTGCCGCCGTACGAGATTTTGGAAAACCGGCATGTTCCGTATGCGCGGATGCGCGCGATCGCGCGCTTCGGCCGATGCTGGAACCTGCTGTGCAACAGCGGACGCTTCCGCGCGAGCGCGCCGCTGCTGTGGCGCGACGGCGGCTCGCCGTATGCGCGTGCGATGCGCGTGGCGGAGACGCTCTACGAGACATGCGGGCGGATGCACGCGATCGGGCCGAAGCGGCTGGCCGCGGCGATAGGCGAAGTGCTGGTGGGCGAAGCCGGCGTTTCGGCGGCCGAGGCGCACGCGGCGCTCGAGCGCGATGCGCGCGATGCGGCCTGGGACCGGAGTTGATGCTCAGCTCGCGCCGGGGCTGGCCCGGAGGGCGGCGGCCTTGATGACGCGGGCGAGGGCGTCGCCGATGCCGCCGACGGCGGCGATCTCCGCCTCCGTCGCGGCTGCGATGCGGCGGACGGAGCCGAACCGTTTCAGCAGAAGCGTCTTGCGCGTCTCGCCGACGCCTTCGACCTCGTCGAGGACCGATTCGCGAATCCGTTTGAGCCGGAGGCCGCGGTTGTAGGTGATCGCGAAGCGATGCGCTTCGTCGCGCAGCCGCACCAGCACGTTGAGCGCCGGACTGCCGCGTTCCAGCAGGATCGATTCCGTTCCGGGGCGGTCGACGACGATCTCCTCGAACTGCTTGGCCAGGCCGATGGACGGGATGTGCCCGAGGCCGAGTTCGTCGAGCGCGCCGCGCGCGGCGCGGAGCTGCGTGATGCCGCCGTCGACCATCACCAGATCGGGCAGGGGCGCGCCTTCGGCCTGGCAGCGCGCATAGCGGCGGCGGACGACTTCGGCGATGCTCAGGGGGTCGTCGATCCCCTCCACGCTGCGGATCCGGAAGCGGCGGTAGCGCTGCGGCATGGGCGCCCCGTCGACCGAGGCGACCATCGAGGCGACGGTGAGGGTGCCGCTGATGTGGGAGATGTCGAAGCCCTCGATGACGTGCGGCGGAGCGGGCAGGGCGAGAGCGGCGGCCAGCGCCGCGCAGCCTTCGGCGGCGTCGAGCCTGGGGATGTGCGGCGGCGAGATGGCACGGGCGCGCTGCCGCGCCATGTCGGCGATGGCGGCGATCGTGTCGCGCAGGCCGGCGGCGCGCTCGAAGTCCTGCGCCGCGGCCGCGGCCGCCATCGCCTCGCGGATCTCGGCCACGACCGCCTCGTCGCCGCTGCGGAGGAAGGCGCAGGCCTTTTCGAAACGCGCGCGGTATTCCTCCGGGGAGACGGCGCCGATGCACGGCGCGGAGCAGCGCGCGATGCGATCGTTGTGGCAGTGGCGGTGGGTGTCGGCATCGGGCTGCGCCACCGTGCACTGGCGGATGCCGAAATGGCGCTCGGCGAAGTCCTTGACCGTGCGGACGACGCCCGAGGAGGGGAAGGGGCCGAAGTACTCGTCTCCGTCGTCGCGGACGATGCGGCATTCGGCGAAGCGCGGGCAGGCGAGGTGGTGTTCGGCGCGGACGGCGAGGTAGCGCTTGTCGTCGCGGAAGACGACGTTGAAGCGCGGCTTGTAGTCCTTGATGAGCTGGCCCTCGGTGAGCAGCGCCTCGGCTTCGTTGCGCACGACGACGACGTCGAGGTCCTCGACGCTGTTGATCAGGCCGCGCAGCTTGGGGGGCGCCTTGAGGAAGGTGGAGCGCCGGAAGTAGCTCTGGACGCGCTTGCGCAGGGAGACGGCCTTGCCGACGTAGATGATCTTCCCGGCGCGATCCCGCATCAGGTAGCAGCCCGGCTTGTCGGGGAGGTCTTGGAGCTTGCGCCGCAGCACGTCGTTCATGGAGTGAATCCGTTGTTCAGGCGCTGCGCCTGCCCGGCGAAGGCGAAGGCGGCGGAGGCGTGGAGGACGAGGATGGCGGCGAAGTTGTGTTTCATGCATCCAGTATAGCCCGCCGCGATGCGATGCGCAAGCGGCCCTAGGCGAGTGTGCCAGGAAAGTGACATGTTTTTTCGGGAGTTGGAAGCCGTCTTCAGAGCTTTGTCGCAAACTTTGTCGCGAACTGCGTCGAACCCAACACAGTCCTGATCGGAATCGTAATCCTGATCGTAATCGATATGAAGGGCGCGCAGGCCCTGCGCGCCGCCGGGCAACCCGTCGTAGCCGGGTTGCCTGTTGACGGCAAGCAATTGCCGCCAAACACACGATCGTGCAAATCCCGGGGCGAACGGCGAAGCCATTCGAGTGGGCGACGCGTCGTAGTCGCGTCGGTACTGGTGTCGAGTCGGCGCGCCCAGGATGCAGGAAATCGGATGGAAAAGTGCCAAGCCCGTTTCCGGGAAAACCCCTCAAAACCGCCCGAGATCAGGAAGTCTGGATCTGCGACGTCCGCCTCTCGCCGGCAACGCATCGTGGACGCCCGCCACCTCCATCAGGTGGAGCCCAGCTCTCTTTCGAGCCGGTCGGCGGCGAAGGCGATGAACGTCTCGCAGGGTCGCTCCGCGTAGTAGGCCTCCGTGCGGGGTTCGAAGATCGGCGAGTCGGGGCCTTCGCCCAGGCCGAGCAGGTCGCGGCAGAGCAACGCGAGACTACTGCGTGATGATGGCGGCGACGATGTCGCGGAACGCCTGGGCGGCCGGAGAGCCTTCCTTCATCTCGACGAAGGCCTTGCCTTCATCGCCGGAGACCGCGATCATCGGGTCGATGGGGATCGAGCCGACGAAAGGCACGTGCATCTCCTCGGCCATCTTCCGCCCGCCGCCTTCACGCAGGATCTGCGTCACTTCGCCGCACTTCGGGCAGGCGAAGCCGCTCATGTTCTCCACGACGCCAAGCACGCGCACCCCAAGCTCCTTGCAGAAGGAGATCGACTTGCGCACGTCCACCGCCGCCACCTTCTGGGGCGTGGTGACGATCACCGCGCCGTCCAGATCCGAAATGAGCTGGCAGATGGAGAGCGGCTCGTCGCCCGTGCCGGGCGGCACGTCGATGACGAGCAGGTCGAGGTCGCCCCAGTTGACCTCCTCGATGAACTGGCGGATCGCGCCCATCTTCAGCGGGCCGCGCCACACCACGGGACTGTCGGCGCTTTCCAGCAGGAAGCCGACGGACATGACGTTGAGGCCGCCGATCTGCACGGGCAGCATGCCGTCCTCGTCGCCGGCGAGGCGCCGGCCTTCGAGGCCGAGCATCGTGGGGACGCTGGGGCCGTGCAGGTCGACGTCGAGCAGGCCGACGCGGCGGCCGGACATCAT
>JAAZAI010000139.1 GCA_012514445.1 Lentisphaerota bacterium | reverse complement strand
CGGGGCCCTCAACCCAGAACTGCCGATTTGCATGGCCGATTACCAGTACCCGACCTTCATGCCCCCTGCATTCGACATCCTGGCTTTCGATCTATGCACGAAGTACTTCCCGGCCTCCACCAAGCTCAACATCAACGACTACGACATGTCGGCTCGGTACCGCGACCAGACACGCAACCTTCTCTCCCGCGGCAAGAAAATTGATCTTCAGGGGCTCCAGATGCACCTCTTCAATCCCGAGCAATGCGCACGCATTGCGGCAGGGGTCTCGGACGAACAGGCACCCTGGGCGGTGCGCAAGAACCTCGTCACGGTCGACGCCGGACTGCCGCAGGTGATGAGCGAACTCACCATCACATCCGCCGGAGAAGGCCTCCGCGGCGAAGCCATCCAGTCCGTCATCGCCCACAACCTCTATCGTCTCTGGTTCAGCCGCCCGCAGATGCAGGGCATCACCTGGTGGAATTCGGTGGACGAATGCGGCGCCCCAGGCGAGCCATCCATCTCGGGCGTCTGCCGCCGAGACCTGTCGCCCAAGCTGGTCTACCACACCCTGAAGCACTTGGTCAACGAAGCGTGGCGCACGTCCCTCACCTCCACCGCGGGCGAAGGGGGCGCGCTGTCTTTCCGGGGCTTCAAGGGCACCTACGCCATCGAATGGGAAGATGCCGAGGGGAAACACAAGAGAAGCTTCGACCTGAACTAGCATTTCTCTAACACGCCAACACACCCAGGAGAACACAACCATGCCATCACTGCAAGACATGCGCACGAAGGCCAAAGAAGCCGGCCTCATGAAGCTCGACAAGCTCATCGCCACGCGCCAGCACATCCCCGCGAACACCTTCCCCATCCCCGTGAAGGAGCTCTGCGAGCGCTACGAAAAACTCTACACCGGCGCCATCAACGACGTCATGCGCGAGCTCACCCTCCTCAACCAGAACCTTCCCAGCGACATCATGCCGCTCCGCGACGAGATGACTCTCTGCGGCGAAGCCTTCACCGTGAAGAGCGCCCCCAATTGCATGATCGAGGGCGAAATGACGTTCCGCGCCCAGATGCTCGACGACTTCAAGCCCGAAGGCGTCGTGGTCTGGGACACCTCCGAGGACACCGAGGCATCGCTCTGGGGCGGCGTCATGACCGCCACCGCCAAGACCAAGGGCGTCCGCGGCGCCGTCATCGCCGGCGGCATCCGCGACACGAAGCAGATCCTCGAGCAGGACTTCCCCGTCTTCTACAAATATCGCACCTCCAACGGATCCCTCGGCCGCTGCATGATCACCCACTACCAAGTGCCCGTGCGCATCGGCAAGGTGACCGTCCGCCCCGGCGACATCGTCTTCGGCGACATCGACGGCGTGCTCTGCATCCCGCGCGAAATCGCCTACGACGTCCTCCTGCGCGCCGAAGGTATCGAACGCAACGAGATCGACATCTTCTCCTGGGTCCGCCAGGGCGACACCATTTCCGAGATCATCGAGAAAGGCGGGTACTTCTAACATGGCACACCCCTTCTCCCTCGCCGGCCGGACCGCCCTCGTCACGGGCTCCTCGCGCGGCATCGGCAAGGCCATCGCCATGGCCCTCGGCCGGGCCGGCGCCAAGGTCGTCTTCCACGGCGCCTCGGACTCCCCTGCCCTCCGCGCGGCGCTCGCCGAGGCGGACGCCGCCGGCATCGCGCGCGACGTGCGCTTCGCCGACATCGGCTCCGCCGCGGCCTGCGACGAACTCGCCGCATCCTGCGCGGACGCGGACATCCTCGTCCTCAACGCCTCCGCGCAATCCTACGGCCGCCTCGCCGACTTCACCGACGCCGCGTTCGACACCATGGTGGACGCGAATGTGCGTGCCTCGTTCCGTCTCGTCCGCGCCTTCGGTCCGAAGATGGCCGAACGCGGCTGGGGCCGCATCCTCGCCATCGGCAGCGTCAACCAGGCCCGCCCCGCGCCGCGTCTCGCCATCTACGCCGCCACCAAGGCCGCGATGCGCGCGCTCGTGCTCACCGCCGCCAAGGAATACGCCCCCGGCGGCGTCACGGTGAACACCCTGACACCGGGCGTCATCGCCACCGACCGCAACGCCCAGGCGCTTTCCGATCCGGCCTTCACCGAGACGCTCCTCAAGAGCATCCCGGCCGGCCGATTCGGCACGCCCGAAGACTGCGCGGGCCTGGCGCTCGCCCTCTGCTCGGACGCCGGCGCCTACGTCACCGGCGCCGACCTCGTCGTCGACGGCGGCTTCTCGCTCTAGGGAAGCGCGTCAGTCGCCGGGGTTGCGTGCACAAGAGCGCTGGAGTATGTGGGTGTGTGCGTGTGTGAGGCTTGCGGCAAGAGGTTCGGGGCTAGCGAAGTAGGCTGTAGGGGTTTAGGCTGTAGGAAAAACTTTGTCGACCCGTAATCTTAATCCTGATCGTAATCGCAATCGCAATCGCCCCCCCACCCACACCCACACACGCGCTTTCCAACCTACCCCAGGAGACTGTCCGCTCACCGATTACGATTCGGGGTCAGCAATTCGCAATATGGTCGTCCCTGCTTCGCAGCGGCGTGCTCGGAGAGCCCGCCCTACCTCGTAGACTCCCCGTTTGGCGGTGATTTCGGGGCGCGATCTCCGGGCGCACCGTTTCCTTGGTTTCAGGCCATAT
>JAAZAI010000138.1 GCA_012514445.1 Lentisphaerota bacterium | reverse complement strand
GATGACGATCGCGCTTCCTACCAGGCGAGTTCGAGCGGTTCGAGCAGGCCGCAGGGGACGAGGCCGCGCTCGCGCACGTCGTGCCGGTCCATCTCCCCGGGTCCCGTCCAGGTCGGCCACTTCTCGTCCTTGAGATAGAACGGCCCGCAGGCGTTGCGGCGGTGGCCGTAGACGGTGACCTTCACGGCGTTGCGCGCGTCGCGGAGCAGGTCCGTCACGTCCAGTTCGTAGGGCGGCCACGGCAGCAGCGTCTCCGCGCTCCCGTTGACGGAGACCCCGAGCGCCACGCCGCGCCAGGCGGGGACGCGCAGGAAGACGCGCCGCTTCGTGTCCGGCCGCCGGCCGATCGTGAAGGCGTAGGTCACGTTGCCCGCGTAGTTCTCCAGTCCCTGCGCCACCCAGTCGCCGATGTCCAGCGTCGCGGGGGGCGTGCCCATGACGCGCTCGTTCCGGACGCCAAAGGCGCCCATGAGATAGATCGCCTCGAGACCGGGCAGGTATTCGTGGTACCGGCCGCTCAGCACGAGCGTGTTCTCGCCTTTCCGCAGGCGGGGCAGGGGGATGCGGCGGATCGCGGGATCCATCCAGAAGCCCTTGTCCTGCGGCTTCACCATTTTGCCGTTGAGCGAGATCGTGTAGAGGTCGGGCCGTTCGAGGCAGAGCATGACGGGCTCCGACGGCACCGTCTCGCAGGTGAAGGCGTAGGTCAGCGCGAACGCCAGATCCTTCTCCGGTTTGCGCTCGCCGGCCACCCACGGCTGCACCATCTGTCCGCTGCGCGGCCTGGCGCCGAGCGCGGCGCGCAGCTCCTTGTCGATCGCGAGGATGAACTTCTCCTCGTCGGAGACCACGCCGTCCACCGCGCAGCGCGCGTGGTCGAGCACCATCACGTTCGGCTCGGACAGCTTGAACTTGAGCGTCGCGGCCGGGAGCGGCGCGCGCTGCGTAAAGGCCCCGTGGCGCAGGCGCGGCGCCTGCGTTCGGCCGGGCTTCTCCTTTGCGATGACGAAGAGCCGCGTCTCGAGGCGGCCGAGCGGGCAGGGGATGACGTAGGCCCCTTTTTCGCGCGTGAAGTCCACGCGGTGCACGGCGCCGGTCATGGGATCGACCTCGTAGACGTCGCCGCGCGGGCGCGACCAGACCCTCAGCACGGCGCCGGGGTATTCGAGGACGCGGTCGCGCACGAACTTCGCCTTCATCTCGTCCGCCGGCGCGGGCATCGCCATCGAGGTGTTGCAGATGAAGAGCGACAGCGCGCCCTTGCGCTCGCTCATGAGGTGGAGCGTCGCCTCCGTCTCGACGCCGTCCTGCGCGATCGAGACGCGGCGCGCGACGGGCGCGACCGCCGCCGCGGCGTCCGCGACGGAGCAGGGCGTGAAGGCCTTGAACGCCTTCGCCGCCGCCTTGGACACGACGCCGTCCACGCGCGCCGGCGGCTGGCCGACGGTGCAGACCGTGCCGCCCGCCGCCGCGAAGTCGGCGAGCAGCTTCAGCGTGCTCGCGCGGATCGTGAGCATTTCGGGCACCACGACGGCCTTGTAGGCGGCCTTCGCGACGACGAGCTTTCCGCCCTTGACGCGGGCGTGCCGGGACATGACGTCCTCGGAGCCGTAGTCGAAGTCCAGATTGGCGCCGAGCAGGGCGCTGCTGAGCGCGAGGAACGGATGGTCGACCTCCCAGGTGGGCGCCGCGTCGCGCGTGATCTTGACGGCCCAGACGGACTCGACGGGGTGGAGCACGAGCAGGTCGCGGACCTCCTCGAAGCCCTCGGCGAAGAGCACCTCGCCGATGCGCGCGAAGTAGTCCTCCGCGGCGCCGTATACACCGTGCCACGGCGACTGGCGGAAGATGCTTGCGGGGTAGTCGCGCTTGGCGGCCGCCTCCATCGAATACCAGGCGAGATGCTGGCAGCGCAGGTTGACGCCCAGCGCCATCTGCCAGTCGCCGAGGGCCTTGTGGCCTTCGAGCGGGAAGTCCCAGCCCGTGCAGCCGTACGTCTCGGAGAGGCGGCGGCGGCGGCCGAACTGGTGCGCCATCGAGGTGCACTGCTTGGCGGTCCGGTAGATGGACCAATGCTCGGTGAGCAGGTCGATGCCCGGCGCCTGCATGTGTTCGTAGAAGCGCATCGCCTCGCCGACGACGTCCGTCTGCGAGGCCAGGTTGTCCTCCGCGAGAAGGTGGCCGGTGTACTCGAGGCCGTTCCGGCCGCACCAGTCGCCGATGCGCTTGCCGAAGGCGTCCACGAAGAGCTGCGTGGCGGTGTCGGTGAAGTCCAGGCGGACCTTGGAGAAGGGCTCGCCGCCGACCTTGAAGAAGAGTTCGGGTAGATGGTCCTGCACGTCGTAGCCATGCCTCGCGCGGAAGGCGTCCGCGAACGAACGCGTCCACGGCCGCAGCCCGCCGTAGTTGGGCTCGTCCGTGAAAATGCCGGGGATGGTCTTGCCGAAGTCGCCGCCGCATTTCGCGAGATAGGCCTCGTGCGTGATCTCGATGAACTTGTCGACCGCCTCCGCGCTGAGCGTGTCGAGGTAGGTGCCGTCGTTGTACCAGCAGTTGGGTGCGTCGGCGCGGTCGTAGAAGCGCAGCAGCGTCTCGCCTTGGGCGCGCGGGGCGTCGGGGCCGGCGAGGCGGCGGTAGGAGGCGATCTCGTCCTTGTCCGTCTTGCCGGAGACGGCGAACCAGGCAAGCGTGACGGGCGCGCCGCCGGCTTCGATGTCGGCGCCGTCCGTGCAGTCCTTCATGACGAGCCGGCGCAGGCGGTACTCGGGGAAGACCTTGGTGACCTTGCCGCCGGCGGCGCCGCTGGGCCAGCGGTCCTCGTCGTAGAGCCAGGCGTCCATGCCCAGCTTCTTCGCCTCGTCGGCGCAGGCCTTGACGCAGGCGAACCAGTCGCGACCGAGATATTCGGTGTTGAGGCCCACGCGCGAATGCATGAAGAAGCCGCCGAGGCCCATCTGCTTCATGATGCGGATCTGGCGGCGCAGCTCGGCGGGAGAGAGTTTGGCGTTCCAGGCCCAGAAGGGCGCGCCGCGAAATGTCTTGCCGGGATTCTTCAGCGTGGAGGCGAGGGACTTGTCCATGAGGTGCGAATCTCCGTGAGGGTCGAGGTTTAGCGGGAAAGTATACGACAGGGATGCGAAAAATCACAATGCCAAAATGCGCCGCCGTAAAGGGAGGGGTAGCAACCCGGCTACGACGGGTTGCCACGGACGACGCGTCGTAGCCGCGTCGGTACTGTGAGGCACCGCTGGGGCGCACGGGTTCAGATCGGCAGCACGCACAGGCAAACGCCACGCGCGTCGCGCTACCCCAGATACTGACCCATACTGACATACTGACCGGGCACCCCAGCAATTCGCAATATGGCCGGCCCTGCTTCGCAGCGGCGTGCTCGGAGAGCCCGCCCTACCTCGTAAACTCCCCGTTTGGCTGTGATTTCGGGGGCGCGATCTCCGAGCGCGCCGTTCCCCTGGCTCCCGGCCATGTTGCGAATTGCTGCTGGCACCCATGTTCGAATTGACGCGCGGAAAACGAACATGGTATATTCCGGGTTCAACATTCACACAGATGGCCTGCCGCGAGAACATCCGATCGCGGCGCAGGCCTAAGGGAAAGGCATTCCATGAAAGGCGCGGCGATCATCGTCAAAAGTCTCGAGGACCTGGGCGTGCGGCACGTTTTCGGCTACTCCGGCGCGGCCATCCTGCCGGTGATCGACGAACTGGGCACGAGTTCCATTCAGATCACGGTCACCGCCAACGAGCAGGGCGCGGCGTTCGCCGCCGCCGGCTATTCGCGCGCGAGCGATCAGGTGGGCGTCGCGATCGTCACCTCCGGTCCGGCCATCACCAACACCCTCACCGCCGTGGCCGACTCGTTCTCCGACAGCGTGCCGCTGCTCGTCATCGCCGGCCAGGTGCCCGAGAGCAAGCTCGGGACCGACTCGTTCCAGCACATCGACGTCGCGTCCGTCTTCGGCCCCACCGCCAAGCGCGTTGTCACCGTCACGGGCATCGGCAACATCGAGGCCGTCATCAAGGACGCCTACGCCTTCGCCCGCTCCGGGCGTCCCGGCCCCGTCGTCATCGACCTGCCCGTCAATCTCCAGAACGCCACCAACAGCTACGAGGGCGGCGGCGTCGAACGCTACGCCGCCACCTACGAGAACGAATGGCATCTCTCGGACGACCAGTGCCGCCGCTTCTTCGAACTGCTCCAGGGTTCGCGCCGGCCGCTGCTCTACCTCGGCGGGGGCCTCAACACGGCCCGCGGCTCCGCGGCGCTCCGCCGCTTCAACGCCCGCCTCGGCATCCCCTCCGTCAACACGCTCATGGCCAAGGGGGTCGTCGACGACCGCGATCCCGCCTCGCTCGGCATGCTCGGCATGTACGGCACGGCCTGCGCCAACACGATCATCCAGGACAACGACTTCTTCCTCGCCATCGGCGTGCGCTGGGACGACCGCGTCGCCGAGAAGGTCGGCTTCGCCATCGACGCGAAGATCGCCTATCTCGACGTGAACCCGCTGAAGATGTACCAGATCCGCAGCGAGCGCAAACCCGAATTCACGTTTCTGGGCGACGCGGTCGTCGCGCTCGACGATCTCACGGCCTACGCCGAACGGCACGCGGTCGCCATCGACATCGAGGACTGGCGCCGCCAGGCCGTCGAGCTCAAGCGCGCCTGGCCCCTCGACTACCATCGCGACGCCGACTTCATCCAGCAGGCGGAGACGATGGATCTGCTCAACCGGCGTCTGCCCGAGGACATCTTCATCACGACCGGCGTCGGCAACCACCAGATGCTCGCCGCCCAATATCTGGAGATGCGCCATCCGCGCCGCTTCATCACCTCCGGCAGTTTCGGCACCATGGGCTTCGGCCTTCCGGCCGCCATCGGCGCCGTCCGCGCCAATCCCGACGCCCGCGTGCTCGTGATCGATGGCGACGGCAGCTTCCGCATGAACTTCGGCGAGCTCCACACCATCGGCACGCTCGGCCTGCCGATCAAGATCCTGCTGCTCAACAACCATGCCGACGGCATGGTCCACAATCTCGAGGACGCCGCCTTCGGCAGCCGTCACCCCACGACGGAGCGCGCCGTCGACGTCGACTTCGCCGCCATCGCGAAGCTCTGCCATTTCGACTATTCCGTGCGCGTGGAGGACCGCGCCGACTTGGAGGCCGGCCTCGACGGGCTCCTGGCGGCGCAGGGTCCGGCCATGCTCGAGGTGGTGACGGATCGCGAGGAGGCGGTCTTCCCGATCGTGCGTCCCGGCACCTCGTATGCGGAAATGGACCTCGGCCCCTTCATCCGCGAGCGCCGAGACTGATCTTCTCCGTTGATGCAAGTTCATGGAGGGAATTGAGATGAATGCCAAGACGTTTGTGCCAACGACCTTCAGGAGGATGAGATCCCTCATTGCTTTCGTCGTGCTGGTCTGCGCAATGGCCGGACAGGCGCTTGCGGATGGCAAGATGTTCGGGAAGGAGGATGTCCCGCCCAGCATTCCCTACCAGCGCGCGATCATCCTCTTCGACGAAGGGGTGGAGACGCTGATCCTCCAAAGCCGATACGAGATTCCCGGAGGCGACGGAAAACCTGTCCTTGGCTGGGTGGTGCCAGTGCCTGCCGTGCCGGAAGTCGCCAGCATTCCCGCAGAGGTCGCCAGGGATCTTTTCTGGACTCTAGACAGGAGATCTCGCCCGACCGTCACAGTAGTCTCGTCGATGGTCTTCACCGGACTGTTTCTGTCCGTCGCGGGTTTGTCGCTGCTGACCCTGCTGCTCTGCTTGATTTCCTTCGTCCTGCCACTTCCCCGATGGTTCCGGGATCGCAGGGGGCGCTTTGCCCGCTACGCCATGTGGGGGGTGTTGCTTTGTTTCCTGATGCTCTTCATCGTTCCAAATTTTGTACTCACCCGCGGCAAGTCGGGGGTTGAAGTGGTTTCCGAGCAGCACGTTGGCATCTACGATGTGCGCGTCATCCGTTCGGACGACGTCGGCACCTTGATCGACTGGCTGAATGAAAACCAATTCACGTTTGGGGACAAGGACTCGACTGTGTTCAATTCGTATGTGTCGAAGGACTGGTGCTTTGTCGTGGCCATCATCAACCCCGGCACGGAGCAGGATGAGCGGCGGATCGTTGCCGACGGCCTTGCGGCACCTCTGATCCTCCGCTTCCCGCACCCCAATCCCGTCTATCCCGTCGCCTTGACCGGCACGGGAGGCTTCGAGACAGAGATCCTCGTGTACCTGGCCTCGTCGGTCAAGATGACCTGCAAAGGGCGTCTGGCCCTCCGGTATGCCGGGCCGCTGAATGGAGGCCGGCTTGACTTTCTGCAGTACGGGGTCTCTCCCAAGGATTTCTTCGATTCCGAGGCGCTGGACTATCCCTGTCTCTGCAAGTTCAAAGGCCGGCTGACGCCGGAGGAAATGTCCGAGGACATCGACTTCGCCATAGACCCCGACCAGACCCCCTACCGGGAGCACATCGTCCGCTGGTGATTCTCGGCATCTTCGATCCCATGCTCAAGCAGATTGCGATAGCCGATCTGAAAGCAAGTCCGCCCCCGCTCCGGAACCGTTTTCGTATTCCAGGTTGTAATAGGCCGCACCCGAGGCGCCCCAGACCAATGTCGTCCCGAAGGATTTTTCATCCGACAACAACGCCAACGCCACAACGGCAATTCGTTGACACCGCCCGCATGACACCGGGACCGATGACGATCGAACGGCGCTGAGCCGGGGCGCGATTCGTGCTGCGCCCCGGGAAGGACGAGAGGGGGCTGTCTGCGCGGAATCCCGTTTCGTGAGGCTTCGCGGTCACGAGCGGACTGCGAGCGTAAACGCACAGGCAGACGGTGCGCGGCCCTCCATGTAATCTGAACACACCGTTTCAAGATTACATATTTTCCCTTGCACATCCGATATGTCATTGCGCTGGTGATCGTTATTGTAATATTGAACTTTTTTCAAGATTACAATAAGTGCGGCTCGCCGGGCTTGTCCTGCGGAGCCGCAGGCGGAGCAGGGACGACGCCGCCCGACCTCGCAAATCGATCGCAAGAGAGTTGCGAAGCGGGGTGGGGCGCAGCCGTCTCGGCAAGCCGCCTTGACTGCACGGCGTACGATGCGTGGCGAAGCAGGGAGATCGCGCCCCACCTTCCCGTGTCAACGAAACGGGGATGCGCCCCCACATGAAGATGGGCAGGGACACGTCAACTTCGTTGTCTGGCCCTCAGAGTTCAGACAAGAAGCCAGAATTCAGTCAGAATTGATTCTCACCGACTTGCGCATATCCGTAGATGGTCCCGACTACTGGATTCTTGACACACACCCGCGCGGCCCCGTGCGGCCGGGACGCCAGAATGCGAGTTGACAGCCGTGCCCGACCTAGGGTAACTTTGTTGAAAAACAGAACGGGGTTTGAAAGCATGAACGAGAATCATGAAATCATCGTGGCGCTGGACGTGCCTTCCGCCGCGGAGGCGGCCGCCGCCGTGCGCGAAATCGGGGACGCGGTGTCCTTCTACAAAGTCGGGCTCGAGCTGTTCGTCGCGGACGGCCCCGCCGTGCTGGACATGCTGAAAGGGGAGGGGAAGCGCATCTTCCTCGACCTCAAGCTGCACGACATCCCGCGCACCGTCGAGCGCGCCGTGGCCTCGTGCCTGAAGTTCGGCGTCGAACTGCTCACGCTCCATGCCTCGGGCTCGAAGGCGATGATCGCCGCCGCCGCCCAGGCCGTCCGGGAGGCCGGCTCCGGCACGCGGCTGCTGGCCGTCACCGTGCTCACCAGCATGGACCAGTCGGACCTCGATCTGCTGGGCGTGACGCGCCCGATGCAGGCGCAGGTCGCCGCGCTGGGGACGATGGCCATCGCCGCGGGGGCGCACGGGCTCGTGTGCTCCCCGCAGGAAGTCGCGGCGTTGCGCCGGGCGCTCGGACCCGAGCCCTGGCTCGTCACCCCGGGCGTCCGCCCTGTCGGCGGCGACGTCGGCGACCAGAAGCGCGTCGCGACGCCGGGCCAGGCGATTCGCGACGGCTCGACGCATCTGGTGATCGGCCGGCCGATCCTCGGCGCGGCGGACAAACGCGCGGCGGCCGAGGCCATCCGCGCGGAGATGAAGCGGGCCTAGCCCGTTATCCTGCCAACACATCCACTCGCGTCAGCCTCGGGAAGGTGGGGTGAAGCCGTCCCGGCGAACCGCATTCGACCGCGTTGCGGCGCGGTCGCAGAGGAATGAGGAACGCTTCTCAACCAGTTGAGACTAAGCGTATCAGACTAAGAGTGGGGACTATGAGTTATGGCCCCGCGAAGCGACACTTCGTCCCTACACTTGATCCCACACACCTACATACCCACATACTCCTTTGAAAACGGGCTCGGCCCGTTTTCAGAGCGGCATGGCTGCGAGCCAGGCGTCGGCGATGAGCTGGTGCCCGGCCGCCGTCGGATGGACGCCGTCCGCGGACCAGTGGGCCGGCGGCGCCTGGCGGGAGGCCTCGTCGAAGAGACGCTGGAGGGGGACGAACGCGGCGCCGAAATCCTGCGCGACGGCCTTGGCGACTTCGGCGCGCTTGACGACCTCCGGCAGCATTTCCGTCGCGGCGTCGTTGCTCATGCAGAGGAACGGCTCCAGCACGACGAGTCGGATCGCGGGCCGCTCGGCTTTCGTCCAGGTCAGCAGTTCGCGATAGAAGCGCTCGAAGCGCGGCGCCTCGACGCCGTTGCTGTTTTTTTCGTGCCAGACGTCGTTGACGCCGATGAGGATGCTCAGCACGTCGGGCTCGAGGTTGATGCAGTCGACGCGCCAGCGCGCATACAGGTCGACGATGCGGTTGCCGCTGATCCCGCGGTTGAGGAAGTTCCAGTCGCGCGCTGGATGGTCGCGCATCGTCCGAGCCATGACAAGTCCCGCGTAGCCGGGCCCCATCCCGCCGTTGGAATATCCCGCCGCAGGCGCGGCCGCGCGCCCGCAGTCGGTGATCGAATCGCCTTGGAAGAGAATCGTCGTCTTCATGTTTCGTGTCTGGAATAATGGTGGGTGAGGCAGGACTCGAACCCGCGACAGCCTGGGTGTAAACCAGGTACTCTAACCAACTGAGTTACTCACCCGATGCTGGCGGAGATGATAGTAAATCAGAGGGGTGAAAGGCAATGCAAAACGTGATCGCTAGCGCTCTAGTCGCTAGTGGCTAGCCGCTAGTCGCTAGTCCAGAGGGGATCAGAGATTCCGTCACGCATCTGCCGAGATTCTCGCCGCAGTTGCAGTGTCTTCATCCTGCCACTAGTGTCTAGCCACTAGCGACTAGCGACTCAATCGGCCAGTCGCCGGGGGGGGGTGGGGTCGCATCTGCTCGAGGGGGCGTTTTTGCGTCTCCCCCGGCGACTGGCCGATTTCACTCGTGGCGCAGGGCTTCGATCGGGTCGAGGCGGGAGGCGCGCATGGCCGGGTAGATCCCGAACACGATGCCGACGCTCACGCTGATCCCGAGCGAGAGGACGATGCTCTGGGGCGTCACGACCGTGGGCATCTTCGCGAACGCGGTGACGAGCCACGGGATGAACAGGCCCACGCCGATGCCGATGATGCCGCCGCTGAGGGAGAGCACGAGCGTCTCGATGAGGAACTGCGCGACGATCTGCACGCGATGGGCGCCGATGGCGCGGCGGATGCCGATCTCGCGCGTCCGCTCGGTGACGGTGGCGAGCATGATGTTCATGATGCCGATGCCGCCCACGAGCAGGCTGATGCCGGCGATCGACCCGAGCACGATGGCGAACGTGCGCTTCGTGGACTCCGCCTGCCGCAGCAGCGCGAGCGGCACGCTGATGGCGTAGTCCTGCTTCTTGTGGAAGAGCGCGAGCACGCGCTCGATCGCGGCGGCCGTGGGCTCGACCACGTCTTCGCCGCCCACGCTGACGATGAGCTGGTGCAGCTCCACCATTTCGCGGATGTTGGTGCCCTGCTTGCGCTGGAAGAACACGTCGCCGTAGTGCTGCCTGGCCGTCGTCATCGGGATGTACGCGTCCGTCTGCCGGTCCGGCGTCTGCATGCCGCCGGCGTTGGCGTCTTCGCTCTGGACGATGCCGATGATCTCGTAGGCGTTGCCGGAAATGCGGATCTGCCGGCCGATCGCCGATTCGGTCGCGAGCAGGCGGCGCGCGCCGAACTCGGTGAGCACGACGACCGAGGCGGCGGACTGCACGTCCCGCTCGTTCATCACGCGGCCGGCGACGACGCTGCGCTCGACGAGTTCGAACCAGCGCTCCGTGGTGCCCACGATGCGAAGGTCTAATTCCCGCTGCCCGAGGCGCGCCTGCTGCTGGAGTGACTTGACGGGCACGGTGGCGACGACGGTGGGGATCGTCTCGGATATCCGCGCGAGGTCATCGTAGAGCAGGCCGTAGATGCTCACGCGGACGTTGCTCTGCGCCGAGCTGCTGTCCTCGGGCGGCTTCTGGGAGGAGACGATGATGTTGCGGCTGCCGAGCTTGCGGATCTGCTCCATGGCCTCTTCGCTGGCGCCCTCGCCGATGGCGAGCATGGCGATCACGCTGCCGACGCCGAAGACGAGGCCCAGCATGGTGAGCAGGGAGCGCAGCTTGTGGAGGAGCAGGTTCTTGATGCCGAGCTTGAAATCGCGCTTCAGGCGGGTGGTGTTGAGCTTCATCGTGTCACTCCACGCGGTCGATCCGCCCGTCCTTCATGATCATCCGGCGCTGCGCGTGGGCCGCGATGTCGGGTTCATGGGTCACCATGATGATCGTCTTGCCGCTGCGGTTCATCTCCCCCAGCAGATCCATGATTTCGAGGCTCGTCTTGCTGTCGAGGTTGCCGGTCGGCTCGTCCGCGAGCAGCAGGACGGGGTCGGTCGCCATCGCGCGGGCGATCGCGACGCGCTGCTGCTGGCCGCCGGAGAGTTCCGAGGGCTTGTGGTTGAGGCGCTTCTCGAGTCCGACGATGCCGGCAAAACGGCGGGCGGCGGCCGCGCTGGTGGCGGAGTCCACGCCCTGGTAGTAGAGCGGCAGCTCGATGTTCTCGGCCACGGTGAGCTGGGGGATGAGATTGAAGCTCTGGAAGATGAAGCCGATGTACTTCAGCCGGATGTCGCTGAGCGCGTCGTCGTCGAGCGCGCTCACGTCGCGGCCGTCGAGGAAGTACGCTCCCGTCGTCGGCCGGTCGAGGCAGCCGAGGATGTTGAGCATCGTGCTTTTGCCCGAGCCGCTCGACCCCATGATGGCCCAGAAGCTCCCCTTCTCGAAACCGGCGGAGACGCCGGCGAGCGCGTGGACCTTCTGGTCGCCCATCTCGTAGGCCTTGCAGAGGTTTTCGAGTCGGACGGAGTATTCGGGGGGCTGGCTCATGGCATGTTCGTCCTGTCTGGCGCTCCCGCTATTCGGTTTTCCGGGGCGGCTCGACGACGGCCACGGCGGAGGCCGAACGCCGGGCGTCGACCACCGCGTCGGCGGCGCGCCGGGCCTCGGCCACGGCGGAGACGCCGGGCTTGAGCGTGGACGAAGTGGGCGCCTGGGCCGGCGGCGTGGCGGGCGTCTCGGCCGCGGGCTTCTCCGTGCGCTCGCGCTTGTCGGGGCGATGCCGCTCGCCGCCCTCGGCACGCCCTTCCTCCTGGCGCCCCAGCGTGGCGATGCGCTCGGCCTCGGCGCGGCGCTGGTAGTCCTCCAGCGAGGGGATCTCGACATCCGGGATCACCTCCGTGGCGTCCGCCGTGACCGAGCCGGACAGCGGCGGCGTGAGCAGCACCTCCTCCCCGGGGGCCACGCCGGAGACGATGCGCACGAACCGGTTGTTGTCCAGCCCGATCTCGACCGGGCGGATCACGGAGCCCGCGGGCGTCTTGACCCAGACGGAGGGCAGCTTGTCCACCCGCGCCACGCATTGGATCGGCACGTAGACGGCGCGGGCGTGCTGTTCGACGACGATTTCCGCCTCGCAGTTCATGCCGGACTTGAGCACGTCGCCACCGCCGTCGATCTCGATGTCCGTCATGTAGACTTTCAGGTCGGGGTTCGCCCACATCCGCTGGGCGTCGGGCAGCAGCGAGATCTTGGAGACCTTGCCCATGAAGACGCGGCCGGGCACGGCGTTGACGCGCACGCGCACCGGCAGGCCGGGATAGACCTTCTTCAGATTGCTCTCGTGGACGTTCACCTCGGCGTTGAACGTCTCGGCCGTCGGCAGATAGATGAGCTCCTGGCGTTCGCGCACCTCCTGGCCCTCCTCCAGCGGCTGCTGGTTGCCCCAGCGGTTGTTGGCGCTGGTGGCGTAGATGACGAGCCCGTCCATCGGCGCCAGGATGCGCGCCTTGGCGATCTGCTCGTCGATCTTGCCGAGGCGCTCCCGCTGGCGGGTGAATTCCAGTTCGCGGGCCCGTAGGGAGGACTCGGCCTGGACGATGTCGGACGCCGCCTTGCTGCGGGTGCGTTCGAGCGCCATGCGGCTCTGCTTCACGTCGCTCTCGAGCTGGGCGATCTGGCGCTTGTTGGTGTAGCGCTGGAGCAGGTCCAGGTTGCCCTTGGCCGTCTTGACGCTCAGTTCGGCGCGCTTCCAGGAGAGCTCGTCGCTCTTGAGCTCCGTCTCGGAGAGGTAGTTCTCGTCGAAGAGCTTCTTCGACCACTCGTACTTGTCCTTCGCGCGCTCGAGCTCCTCTTCGGCCAGCGTGACGTTGGCGATGGCGTCGTTGAGCTGGTTCGGGTATTCGCCGTCGCGGTACTTGACCAGGTCCTCTTCGGCGAAACTGTTCTTCAGCTCCGCCAGCTCGATGTCCGACTTCGCCTGGTTTTTGACGACTTCGAGGTTCTCCTTGGCGTTGATGAAGGCGGACTCGGTGTTCTGAACGGCGATGTCCTGCTCCACGCGGCGATCGGCCAGAGTCGAGACATCCAGCTCCACGAGCAGCTGGCCCTTCTGGACGCGCGTTCCCTCGGGGACGATGTAGAGGATGGCGTTGGCGCCTTCGACTTCGCTCTTGATGATGATCTGCTCGCGCGGCTTGATGGAGCCGGCTTCGAGGATGTTGATCACCAGCGGCCCTTCTTGAACCGACGTGTAGAGGTTGTCGTCCGCCTTCGTCTTCGCAGTCCGGTCGCCGGCCAGCAGCCAATACGCGGCGCCGGCCGCCGCCGCCACGAGCAGCGCGGCCACCGTCTTTCCAAAATTCCGTTTCGCCTTCGATTTCATAGTCGTCTTCCTAGAATTCGCCCCAGACGCCCAGCGCCCGCATGTCCGGTTCGCGCCAGACGCCGTCGATGGTCACCTCGAGCAGGCCCAGCTCCTTCTGGAGTTCGAGCTCCTTGACGCGGTAGCTGCGGATCGCGCTGAACAGGGCGTTCTGCGCGGAGAGCAGCGCGGCCTGCGCCTCGAGCACGTCGCGCATCTCCGCGCGGCCCGCCTGCAGCAGCAGGTCGTTGTTGCGCACGCGCCGCTCGGCGAGCGAGACGGCCAGATACTGGATCTTGAGCTGCTCGCGCGTCTCGCGCAACGAGCGGATCGCGGCGCGCACCGATTCCTTGAGCGCGTCCTCCGCCGCCTGGTAGGCGCGCACCGCGCCTTCGAGCTGGATGAGGCTGCCGCGATAGGCGTTGCGCTCCGCCGTGCGTTCGAACGGCAGGTCGATGGACAGCGTGCTGCCGAACACCGCCTCGCCGAGGTTGAACTCGCCGTTGTCGTCGGAGCCCGCTTTCGCCCCTTCTCCGGCCGACGCCCGGCCACCGAGCGTGACCTCCGCGCGCAACGCGTCTTCGGCGATGAGCACCTGGCGCTGCGCGTCCTCGATGCGGTCGATGTTCGAGCGGAAGTCCAGACGGTTCTCGACGGCCAGCGCGATCGCGCGATCCACCTGGTCCTTGAGCGCGCCCGCCTCGTCCACCGACTTCGGCCGCTCCAGCGCCAGCGGCGCGGCCGCCTCGCCCGCGTCGTATTCGCCCAGCTCCGTCTTGGCGAACTTCTCGACGTAGGCCTGCAGCTCCTCAAGATCCTGGTCGGCGAGGTCGATCTTGGCGTCGGGCGGCAGCCCGAGCTGCCCCTTGAACGCCTCGAGGCTCGCGTCGTACGACTCGAACGCGCTGATCCAGCTGTTGCGCGCGCTCAGCTCGCTCTGACGCGACTGGTCGAAATCCGACGGCGACATGCGGTTCGCGTCCGCCATCCGGCGCGAGCGGCGCGTCGAGATGATGACCCGCTTGTAGTTCTCCTCCTCGTTCACGAGCATGCGCTTCGTCAGCAGCACGTTCAAGTACGCGCTCGCGATGCCGACCATGAACTCGCGCTTGTACTGCTCGAACTCGCGCACGGTGTACACCAGGTTGCGCTGCGCCTGCGTGAGCGACTCCATGTTGACGAGCCGCCCCGAACCGCGCATCAGCGGAATCGAGATGCTCGCATCGGCCAGCAGGCCCCAGGAGGAGGTCTTCTCCCCCGAGAGCATCCCGGCGAGATCCACGGCGATCGCGCTCGAGAGCTGCGTGCCGTCGGCGAACGTCCGGGACGCCCCGACCTTGTTGGCCTCGCCGTAGCGCGTCTCGCGTTCGCCCTCCGACTCGCTGCTGTCGACGGAGGCGTTCATCATGCCGGTGAAGGTCGTGCGGAACTTCTGGTTCTCCAGATCGAGCCCGAGCGCCGCCGTGAAGAGCGACTCCTTCCGGCCCTGGTAGTCCCGGCTGCCGCGGGCGGCGATCTGCACCGCGTCCTTCAGTCCGATCGTCAGCACGCGGTTCGTGCCCAGCGGCAGGCTGTCGTCGCGATCGCTCGCCTGAAGCCGCTCGGCGCCGTTCCAATACGCATTCGTCGACAGGTCGCGGATGCCCAGCGACGCCTCGTTGAACACGGTGAGGCCCTGGTCGAGCAGCAGCCGCCGTCGCAGCGTCTGCGCCGGCGTCTCGATCTGCACCGGCTCCTCGCGCCCCGTCACGTCCCGCTGAACCGCGCCCAGAACCCGGGCGGCCTTTTCATCCGCCACGTCCCGCCAGTCGCCGGCCGAACGGCAACCCCCGGCGACGGCAACGGCCGCCACCATCGCGAGTGTCCTGAAGCCTCGCCAGCACCTTGCGGCGCCGATTGTAGAAGATCCCGTTTTCATGGTCTTTGATGAGAAAGCGGATTGTAAACGATCCCGGCCGGAAAACGCAACAAAAAACGCAAAGGGATAACTATTTCAAGTCCATGGAAACCAATGAGATGCATACGCATCGACACAGTTGTGCACACCCGTGCGCACCCGTGCGCCCGTCTCCCGTTTCAGGTGGGGCCGTCGCGCGGCCACGCCGCGAATGATCGAGGGGGTCGCTTGAACCAGCAATTCGCAATATGGCCGGGAAACGGGGAAACGGCGCGCTCGGAGATCGCGCCCCGAAAAACCCCGCAAAACGTGAGTTCGCAAGGTAGGGCGGGCTCTCCGAGCACGCCGCCGCCAATGAAAAGCGGCCATATTGCGAATTGCTGCGCTTGAACGCCCATGTGTTGACAGGCGCGGGGGCTCCTGCTACCCTCTTCCATTGACGAACGGTTCCGCTCGCCGCGCCTTTCGCGGCGCCGGGCAACAGGAGGATCACGCCATGGCCAAAAGTCAGGACATCCGCAAGGAAGAGAAAAAGAAGCCCGCTTTGACGCTTAAGGAAAAACGCCAGGCGAAGAAGGCCAAGAAGTCCGCTCCGGTCTAGCGGCGTCCTTCCGAGGAACTTTGGCGATCCTCGATCGGCATCACCATCGCCACTTCCGGGCACGTGAAGGGCGATTCGTGCTTGGTGCAGTTGATGCACCCCATGTAGAGCTTGTGCATCATCGTCTGCTTCGGCACGGCGTGGAAGCCGAGTTTCTCGAAGAACTTCTCCGCGAAGGTCAGCACCACGAGCTGGTAGGGCTTCAGCGGGAGCAGCCGCTCGATCTGCTTGCGCACCAGCATCTGCCCGATGCCGCGGTTGCGCCAGGCTTCCTTCACGCAGACCGACTGCAGTTCGACGGAGGTGCGCTCCGCATCGCCGATCTCCGGCAGGAACTCGTAGGCGATCGCCCCGACGAGCTCCCCGCCGCATTCGGCCACGAGGAACCGGTCGATGTGCTGCACGACGTCGCTCATCGAGCGCGGCACCAGCATGTCCGTGTTGCCCCTGATCAGCGTGTAGATTCCGCGCACGTCCGTGAACAGCGCCTGCCTGACGACCACCTCATCCTTGTCCATGATTGACTCCTTCCTCGAACGTTGCGAGGATCGCGTCCATCTCCGCCTTCTTCCGCGCCAGCAGCGCGGGATCCCGCGCCTCGGCGATGAGCCGCAAGTAGGGCTCGGTGTTGGAGGGCCGCACGTTGAACCACCAGTCGGGCCATTCGAAGCGCAGCCCATCGAAATCGTATTTCCGGGTCGGCTTGCCCGCCGACTCCGCCCAGGCGCCCAGCGCCTGCATCGCCTCGGCCTTGCGCTCGATGACGTAGTTGCACTCTCCCGTGTTCGCGTAGACGTCGATGCCGGCCAGCAGGTCCGAGAAGGTCCGGCCCTGCCGCACGGCGCGCGCCACGACGCCCATGACGATCTCGGCGCAGAGGATCGCCGCGTCGCAGCAGAAGAATTCCCGGAAATAGTAGTGGCCCGCCAGCTCGCCGCCCACGATGGCGCCGATCTCGCGCAACTTGGCCTTCGCGAACGCATGGCCGACCTTCCAGAGGTGCGGCGCGCCGCCGAGGCGGATGATCTCCTCCGTCACGCCGCGGGACGTGCGGACGTCGCAGAGCACCGAGGCGCCGGGCTCCTGCTCGAGGTAGTGCGCGGCCAGCAGCGCCGTGATCAAGTCGGGCCGCACGAACCGCCCCCGCTCGTCCGAGAACATCACGCGGTCGGCGTCCCCGTCGAAGATCACGCCCATGTGCGCGCCGCTCTGCACGACGCGCCGGCGCATTTCCTCCGAGGTCTCCGGCAGTAGCGGGTTCGGAGAATGCTTGGCGAAGGTGCCGTCGAGGGTGTCGTACATGAACGCGACGTCCGACCCTTTGAAAAGGTCGGGCGCGAGCAGGGAGGCCATGCCGCAGGAGCAGTCCACGCAGGCCTTGAGACCCGAAAGGTCGGGCAGGCGGGCCTTGAGGTAGCCGAGGTACTCCCCGAGGCGGTCGAGCGGCGTGATCGCGCCGCGCGTCCCGAGCGGTGCGCGATCCGCGCCCTGGACCAGGCGCTCGAGATCCTTCAGCCCGGAGTCGGCCCCGACGGGCAGCGCCCCCCTGCGGGAGATCTTGAGGCCGTTGTATTCGGGGCCGTTGTGGGAGGCGGTGATCATCACCGCCGCGGGATAGTCCAGCAGGCCGGTGAAGTAGTAGGTCATCGGCGTCGTGCAAAGCCCCAGGTCGTGCACGTCGGCGCCGGCATCCGCGATGCCGCGGGCCAGCGCCTCGAAGAGCGTCGGCGAACTCGTCCGCGCGTCGCTCCCGACGAGCACCCGGTCCGCGCCCAGCAGCCCGGGCAGTTCGCGCCCGATCCGGTGGACGGTCTCCGCGTCGAAGTCCTTCCCCCAGATGCCCCGGATGTCGTATGCCTTGAATGCGCTCATCTGACTGCCTTAATTCCTCTCGACTCCCTGCGCTCCGCTCGCTTGATTGGCCAGACGCCGGCGGCCGTTCTTGAATCGTCCAACGCGGATGCTGACGCCCCCCGGCGACTGACTGATTTGATGCCCAACGCCGCCATGACGCGCGCGCCATCGCGCGCCCGGTGCGCTATGGCTCGTCGCCGTCCGTGGCCTGGCTCGTAGATTCCTTTGCTTTCACGGTGGAGATCAGCTCGAGAGGATCGAAGACCGTGACTGTGGATTTTCCGAAATCCCTGACGTTCCGTGTCGTGATGGCGTCCACGGCAACCAGTCGGCCCGCCTGCTCCAGAACGGCGTCTTCGAAATCGGCAATTCCACTCCGCAGGGCTTGTTCAAGCACGGGGCGATTCACGGGGGCGATCTCGAACAGATTGAGGAGCCGCTGAAGTGCTTCGCGAGCCTTCGCCGGGGCGAGGGCCTGCCCGAGCAGGTCGTCGACCGTCGTTAACGTCGTGGCACAGAGAAAGCCTTCGATTCTGGATTCCTCGACGAGCGCGAAGACCTGGGCGGCCGCCTCGGAAAAGGGCCGTCGCTCAAGGAGGACGTCGAGCACGACGTTGGTATCGACCAGCACCCTCACGAAT
>JAAZAI010000137.1 GCA_012514445.1 Lentisphaerota bacterium | reverse complement strand
GCGCTCACCGAGCCGTCGCTGTTGCAAAACCGCCGTTCGAACTGGCCGTGCGTCCCCAGCAGCCCGGGGTTCAGGAAGTCGAAGAGGCTCCAGAGCTCGCCGAGGTTGTTCTCCACGGGCGTGCTGGTGGAGATGACGCGCATCGCGCAGCGGAGGCGCTTCACGACGCGGGCGCGCTTGGCGAGCCGGTTCTTCACCGCCTGCGCCTCGTCGAGGACAACGACGTTCCACTCCCGCCCGACCAGCAGCTCCTCCTCGAAGAGCAGGAGCCCGTAGCTGCAGACGACGACGTCGAAGGGGCCGGCTTCGCGGACGCGCGCGACGCGGTCTTCGGCGTCGGCGAGGAGCACGACGTTGAGCGCGGGCGCGAACCGGGCCGCCTCGTCCTGCCAGTTGCGGGAGACGGAGGTGGGCGCGACCACGAGCGAAGGCCCCCGGTCGCCCCGGTGCGCGAGCAGCGCGAGGACCTGGACGGTCTTGCCGAGCCCCATGTCGTCGGCGAGGCACGCGCCGAGCCCACAGGTGGAAAGCTTCGCCAGCCACGCGAACCCCTCGCGCTGATAGGGCCGCAGTTCGCAGGTGAGGGAAGGCGGCGGGGCGAAGCGCCGCTTGAGCGCGGCCCGGAATTCGTCGATCCGGGTGCGCACGAGCGCCGGGAAATCCAGCCCGCCGGGTTCGGAGGCCATCGACTCCAGCAGCGGCAGCGCGCACGGCGGAACCTTCAAACCCGCGGCGGAGACTTCGCCGGTCTTGGAAAGCAGCTCGAGCTCGGCGGCCAGCTTCTTCGTGAGGCGGAGAAAGCGGGTCTCGCTGAGCCGCACGAAGCCCTCGGCGCGGTTCCCGACGGCCGCGAGCAGATCGCCGAAGGCGAGCACCTGGCCGTCGTCCAGCGCAAGGTCGCCGCCGATTTCCAGCCAGAAATCGGAGCCGGACTCGCCGGTGAGAGAAAAGGGGCTTCCGGGGCGCGGCCTCACGACGTCGAGGCCGTCGTTCTCGGGCCACTCCAGCGGGATGCGCTCGGCCAGCGCGTGGCATTCGTCGAGCGCGGCGAGGATGCTGGCCAGCGGCTCGATCTCCCATCGCGCGGGGGCCGTCGACCATTCGGAAAGCGAGGGACAGGCGGCGAGGAAGTCGTCGAGGGCCAGCCGCTCGGCATCGAGATTGCGGCAGACCGCCACCATCTCCTCGCCGTGGCGCACGAGCGTCTTGCGCATCCCGACACCCGGCGCGACGAACAGCGGCAGGTCGTCGACGGGCCGGTTGAGCAGCTCGAGGTGCAGTGCGCCGTTCGCGAAACGGCCGCGCAGCAGGAACTGGATGCCGCCATCGACCGAGCGGGCGTCGACGGCGTCGGTGTCGAAATCGCCCTTGACGCCCACCTCGCGGGCGAGTGACGGCAGCAAGGCCTGGAAGCGGGAGGCCGAAGCGGCGGGAACGACCAGCCTGCCACCTTTCCCGTGGCGGAACACGACGTCCGCAAGCCTCGTCTGCAAGGCGCTTCGCTTGTAGAAGACAAACCGGTCTCCGCGCTCCCGCACCAACTGGAGGGTTTTGGAGGCGGAGTCGGCCAACCAGGGGACGTGGACGACCGTGTCGCCGTTGGCGGCGGTCTTGACCTCGATCGAAACTTCGCCTTTGACAATCGAGACGGGGCCTACCTCTTCCTCCCGCGAAGCTCCCTCGTAGACGCATGCGTAGACTCGCGGGTTGCCAGCCAGTGCCGGCAACAACACCTCGGCATCCCCGGGAACGCACCGAATCCCGTATGAAAGACTGCTGCCGCACACGCGAATCGCGTCCTTGACCTCCTTGTCGCAGTCGTCGAGCTTGTCGTCGTAGTCGCCGTAGACGAGCTTGTCCAGCCTGAGCTGAAGCCCGCTGCTCCACTTCCCGCTCTTCATCCGCTTGAGCAGGCGGGCTTCCAACTTGCAGACCAGGAGGTTTTTTGGATTCACCGCCTGAATGCCCACGATCCACTTCAGCAGATGGTCTGTCGCGGCGACCGAGGCGTCCCGCTTCGCGGGAGTCGGCAAGATGCGCTCGATCTCGTCGAGCGCGCGCTCCCAGGGGGCCAGGATGTGGCTGCGATCCCAGAGGGGGGCGACCGGGTGCTGGCGGCGCGCGGCTTCGCAAAGCGCGGTGGCCGCGGCGTCGGCCGGACAAAGGCGCAGGACACAGGGAACCAGCGACGCCGCGATGAAGCCGTAGCCGCCGTCGCTGGCCGTCTGCAGCAGCGAAACGCTGGCCGGGCGGATGTCGGCATGCACCTGCGCATCTTCCAGAAACAGCGTCTCCAGGGACTGGACGAACGTCCCGAGGGGCGCGACGCAGGCGGAGGCCTTCGACACCCCCGAGAGAATTCCGCCCTCGGCGAGGACTTGCAACCGCATGAAGTCGACGCCCATGCGGTTCGCGTAGCAGGCTCCGTGGGGCTGGGACGCCAGTTTGTCGCAAAGCCGTCTTGTGCGGGACGGCGAGACGCGGGCGCGAAGCGAGGCGAGCAGGGCGAGACAGAAGAAATTGCCGCAGGGGTCGATTTCGCAGAAGAAACGTTCGGCGTCCGCGTAGGAACCGCGGCGCGACGAAACGTACGTGGTGCCCGTCTTCCCGAGGACTTTCCCGAAGGCTTTGTCGGCCAGCTCGAACTCGCCCTTCAGCAGGAAGAGGCAGGCGTCGACCGCCGTCTGGTGAAGCAGCCCCCGGATCCGCATCCTGAACTTGAGGAGCGCGTCCCCCGAGCCAGTCCAGGCCAGCCAGGCGCAGACGGCGAGGAATTCGACGTCCGAGAACTTCTTCTGCCTGGACATCTGGGCCTCGAGGATCGCCGTGAACGGCGCGGCGGGGGCCCCGGCGCTGACGAGGTGTTCCGCGATGTCGGGGAACAGGTAGAAGAACACCTCGGGGGCCACCTCCTGCGGCGCGGCGATGATCTGGGTGACGAGGGGCGAGACGTAGCGATGCCAGCCGTCGGGGTTCCGTCCCCGGCCGCGCCGTTCAACCAGCTTCTCGCAACGCGCGACGTCGCCGAGCAGCAGCGCCTGCTGAACGAGGCTGTAGGGAACGCATTGCGATGCCGTTCTAAACCAGAGGCAGCGAGTCGAAAGCGCGGTGAAATAGCCTCCCCGGAGGGCCTCGTCGATGACCGCGAAAAAAACCGGGACGGCCGCGTGGGCGAACAGACCGCGCTGCGCGTCCAACGGCGGCGCCTGGCAGAAAACCGGGTCTCGGGGATCTCGGAAACGGACGAGCCGATGCTCCGCCAGGCGGTTGAGGATCTGGACGACGCCCTCCGGGCGCCACGCCCGCTTCAGGTCGCGGCCGATGCGACGGGAGAGCTTGACGAGCGTCGCGACGTCGGTCTCCATCAGCAGAAAGACCAGCAAATACAGGCGGCGTTCCGTGTCGTCGAGGACGCACGAGGCTAAATAGGGCGGAAAGTCATCGGTGTCAGTCATGGCGACAGTGTATCATCCCCGCCGCGCCGTTTTCCAGTCCACTTTAAATGTGACCAGCAATTCGCAACAGGGCCGATCTCGTTTGCAGCGGCGTGCTCGGAGAGCCCGCCCTACCTCGTAGACTCACCGTTTGGCGGTGATTTCGGGCGCGATCTCAGAGCGCGCCGTTTCCCTGGTTTCCGGCCATATTTAGAATTGCTGATGTTGGCGCAGGGTGTCGCTTGCACCCGCCTGCGCCTTTCGCTACAATGCAGACGACATTGGCACGGAACCCCGCTGTCGCCACCGCTGCTTCCTCCTCACCATGAGCCTCATCCGCCTTCCCTTTCACCAGACCCATCTCGAGGCCGACGTCCCGGACGCCCGTCTGCGGGCCGTCCTGCGTCCGGCCGCTGCGCAACCCGACGCGCCCGACGAGGCCGAGCAGATCCGCCGCGTTCAGACGG